>NZ_JAAHBQ010000026.1 GCF_020144665.1 Oscillatoria salina IIICB1
GTTAGAGCGATCGCGGCTACTGGTTTAACCGTAACTTTCAGTAGGAATAATTCTTGAGGAACGTAGTTTAGCTAGTTCAACTCAAAGGAAATTTTCTAGAAAATGAATACTTTTTCTCGCCCATTACTATTTAGTGATGGGAATTTTATTAGCAATTAATTAATCTGCTGTCGAGATGTTCTTAGTTGCATAATCAGAATTTTTCATCTCGATATAGAAAGTGACAGATAGATAATTATTAATAAGGAGAAATTTATGAAGGGTTCATTAACATATTTAACTACTACTGGTTTAACAGCAGCTTTAGTGGTAAGTGGATTCTTGAATTTAAAATTTTATAACGATATCGAAACAACTAAAAGTAGTTGGCAAAATACTCAGTCTCAACTAGTAAAAACTCGTGAAAAGGTCGATATTTCTGAGCAAGAAATTAGTAAAACTAAGCAGGAAGTTGAAGTTTTAAAGGTAAAAGCAGCAAAATATCTAGCTGCAATCAATAATTATCAACAACAAGTGAATACTCTTGGTATTTGCTTAGAAGGTGTAGTAAACACAATGGATCGAGTGCCTGTTCAAAATGAAGTCAATGCTTATATGACTTCGTTTACTGTTCAACAGGAATGCGAAGATGCAGGAGGAATTATTGAAGCACATCGCAGTGTAGATACCATGAGCATTGCTTTTTAATTAGTATTCGGGACAGGAAAGGGTATAGTTCCATCGAGTAGTTGGTTTGTCTGGGTTTCCTATGATAATTACTTCTACACGTGCGGAATTTCCTCGTAAGGAACCAGTTACAGTATTTTTACCAGAAACAAAGCCAGTATCTATTAAATAACGACCTTCGTAAATGACTTGTAAGCGATCGGGAATGTCAAACAGATCGTAGGAAATTTCAAAATTTCCTTCGGTTGCGGTTAGCTGAATGGTTTTTCTACTTCCTTCTTGTCCGCCGCTATCTTGTTGTTGAGAACAAACTCCATAGCCTCTTTCTTTGGCGAGAAAAACTTGTAATTCGATGGGTTCGTCGTTGAGGTTAAATGGTTGAATGGGATCGGGTGCATTTTCTCCTGAATAGTTATATTTCTGACTTGCGGGTACGGTGACTCCTTGGGGATTTTTGGCAGTTTGGACGATCGCTTCTCCCTCAAATACTCTGACTTCGATCCCGTTGCTGGTATTAATCGTTTGGAGTAAGGTTTTTTCGTTTGTGCTTGGCTTGACAATAATATCTTTTTTTCCTTTAATTCGGAACGCACAGAAGGTTGCACCTTGGGCGGTTGCTTGTTGCCATAAATCACTGGCTATTTTAGTCATTTGAGAACCATTTCCTTTGGCGGAAAAGACTCGGTTGTTAGCACAATCGATTAAGGCGGTTAAGTCTTGTTCTCGGTTATGCCAAAAGTCTAAGGTAACTGGGGTACAGTTGCTACCCCCATTGGCTCGACATTGTTGGAGTGGTTGCTGACAAACTTCTTCGCTGGGAGCAACAGTGAACCAAGCTTGACCGGAGTCTGCGAGTACGGTGCAGTAGTAAAGTGTGCCGCGAGGAATGCTTTGTTTGAGGGAGTCAAAGGTGTAGAGTGGTTCAGAGTCGGTTAGTTGAGCGCCGCGATCGCTTCCACTGGGACGAACCCGAATTCCTCTTTCACAACCTCTTGCTGCTCTTCTACCTTTGGTATTCCACTGGATCACCTCAGTGTCACCTTGACGAGCCGAACAAGGTAAGTAATAGAGGGTAATTTCTTGATTTTTGGTATCAGCTTGTACTTCTAAGAGGAGATCGCGATTCTGGCGATCGAAGAAACGTAGGGAACTGTAAGCGCGACTACTCGCAGGTAAGTAGAGTGCGTCAGTATATTTTCTCAACTCGCTTTCTAGATCCGCAGGTTCGAGTCTGTTTCCCCGACGAATGGAAATTTCTCGCGGTCCGACAACATTGGTAATTCTGGCATATTCGGGGATGACTGCATAAGTGCTGGTGGCTGCGAAAGTGTAAATTGGCGCGATCGCGGCTGTGAAAATTGCTCTCCAAACCGTTTTCAGTTTATATTTCTTCATCTTTCAAAGACCATAAATACTTCTATCTGGATCTCTGGTTTTTGCCCCTGAATTTATACGTAAATGCCTTTTTTGTTATATTTCTTTACCTTTTTCCCCGAAATTAAATCTCATTCTCAACAGGAATTAATTTACACTCACTCAAGCGGGCTTCTAATTGAGAAGTTGCGACAGGATTTAAAGATAACTTGAATGTCAAAGTTTCTCCCTCTAATTCCTGACATTGAGGCGCTTCAAAAGCATCTGTTTCTCCATACCAACTACATCTATTTTCAGTGGCTCTTTTCCACAACTCTTCTATTTCTTTTAATGTCTCGCAAGGAATTTGTTGAGCTTCCCTTGATTCGGTTAAATAACCATTATTATCCCAGTCTGCTTTTGCGCCATTTTCCCGCAGCAAAATTGCATAACTTGTCTTTAATGCTCCGTTGTATGCGTTTTCAAAATCTGCCAATCTATCACTTGCTAACTGACGACCAAAATTACCAGCTTTTAGTTCATCTTCGAGTTGCGGTAGGCGATATTCACGAATTAATTCAGCGAGAGATTTTTCCGCTTTTTCGCGATAATCTTCAATTATTTTTATTTCTTGTGAAGATAACTGTTCTTTGACTTGACTTTCTTCATTTATTGTGTTAAGAGAATACAAAATTCGCTGGAATACTCCCATTGCTAACTCGACATTTTCTTGCTCTCTATGTCTCTCACCATTACGAAAATAATTAGGTAATTCTTGAGTAATTTCTTTAACTAAGTTTGGCGTAATTACGTTATTATCAATATTAGCTAATATCTGTTCGATCCGAATTTGTTGCTGTGCTTTTAAAGTCAAGATACCCAAACCACTAAAAATTAGTACAACTACTGCGGAAATACCACTAATTCGTAGTTGATTTCTAGTTCTAACTCGACGACTTAATTGAATATATTTTTGTTCGCTTTTATCTAATTCGTTGCGATAATTAAAATAAAATTTTTCGGCTTCTTTTAGCTGTTTACCGCGAAGCAAATAATCTCCCTGTTCGTTATTTATTTGCCATTTTTTAGCTTGGTTTTTAATTTGTTCTAATTCGCGCAAATGCTGGCGATTTTCTGCTAACCACCAACGTAAAGTTGACCAATGACGAATTAAAATTTCGTGAGCAACTTCGACGGTATTTTCTGTTTGCAGTGTCGTTAATTCTTGAGCAATTTCAAGATTTTCTCGTTTTCTGAGGAGAGTTTGCGTAAAGTTAACTAATTGCTGTTTCAAACTAGAGGTGTTATTGTCGTTTTCTCCCGATTGAGGAGTTAAGCTTTTATTTTGAATACCAACTCGATCGTTTTCTTCTTGATTAACAACAATTAGTTTAGCTTCAATAAATTTTTGCAGAGTTGTCTCGACTAATTCTGGTGAATATTTCGGAACAAAAAGAGCAGATTTATTAACTCTTCGTCGCGTCTCTTCAGTTCCTTCTCCCAATTGAATTAAAGAAAGAAAAATCCATTCAGCACAATTTTGCTCTTGTATAGATAAATTCTCATACACTTCTTGTGCTTTGCGTTCTAAAACTCCTTTTAAGCCGCCGATTTTTTCTTGATAAGCAGTTAAAGTCAATTTTCCAGTTTCTTTGTCTCGTTCTTCCCATAATTTTTCTAAGACAAATTCTAGCAAAGGAAGATTAACTGCCGCATTTTCTAGGTCGTCTAATAAGACATTAACTAATTCTGCTTCTACTTCTAATTGTACTTGCTTGGCTGGTTCAATGATGACTTCTCGATAGGTTTCAATATCGGTAAAAGTCGGCGGAACTAAGATACTATGCTGCTGTAAATAAGCCGAAATTTCAGTTACTTCTAAACAAGCAGCGATAAAATCAGAGCGTAGCGCGATCGCTAGTTTAAATTTATCACTTGCATAGGTTAAAGCTTCGCCCATCAAATCGAAAAATTTTTCTCTTTCACTAACGGTCGATAAAGTAAATAATTCTTCAAATTGGTCTACTACTAATAATACCATTGGTTCCGGTCTTTTTCGCAACCAACAAACAAAACTTTCTCCTCCTAAAAGCAACAAACCTTCGCTCAATTCTAAACTGGTTTCTTCATCGGCTAAAATTCGCGCTAAACTTTGTAAAGGATGTTGTCCCGGACGAAAAGATTTACACCACCATTGCTCGCTTCCAGGAATTTGTTTTCCTTGTCGAATTTGAGCCATTAAACCAGCTTGGAGAACAGAAGATTTTCCGCTTCCAGATGCACCAACTACCGCTAAAAAGTTTTCTTTTGCTAAATGATTAATTAATCTTTGGGTTAAACTTTTTCTTCCATAAAAATAAACTGCATCTTGTTCCCGAAAAGCCCTTAATCCGAGATAAGGACAAATTCCTAAATCTACATTTCTTGCTATTCCTTGAATTCCGCTTGCACTGGGAATAATTTCAATAACATCTTGCACTCCCGAAAGCCAAAATTCGGGTTTACTTGTGCTAGTTACAAGTTGCTTTTGGATTTCATAAATCCAGCTAGCAATTGCTAATCCATTTTGCTGATTAGCTGCAATTAAACTATTCAGTAAAGCTTGGGTGAATTCTTCGGAATTCTCGGAATTGCTCGTCCCAGCAAGGATACATTGACTATATTCTGATTCTAACCTTAAATCTTCGAGCCATTCGTCAATAAACTCGCTTTGGGGACAGTCGATAATCAGAATTTGTTGCTTTACTTTTCCGTGACGTAGTTGTTGTCGTAGCCAAGTGCGACTAATTTGGATATCTTCGTTAAGAACTAAGGAAGATTCGCCAGAAGAACTTGTTTTAATTTCTCCCCGGAGGTATAATAACGTTGTAGATTTTTGTTTTGATTCAGCTTCAGAATCAACTCGCAAGCAAGTTTGAATTGCTAAGTGTAAATCCGGTAAATTTCTCGCTTGAGGATGCCAATATTGAAGCTGAAAATCACCTTTATTAGCAAGTTGAGTGCTTAATTGTCTGGTAACGCTATCGCTAATTTCTCCGACTACGATTAATGCTTGTCGAGGCGATTGATAACTAACTTTTTGGCTTTTTAACCCCAAAGTCATTTCACCCACGGCTTCGACGATTAATTTTGGGGTCTGGAGGGGACATTTTTCTTCCGATCCTTCTTCACCGCGACTACTTTTTTGTCTACTAATTAATTCAAGCTGTTGGTTGAGTTTATCAATGTAAGCTAAAGTGCGATGATAAACATATTTATAAAGTCCTTTAACTTCAATTATACCCTCCGAATTAGCCGCTTCTCCTTGCAATCCTCGGATTAAATAATAAGTAAAAACTCCATGTCCTAATTCAGTAAATTCCCACGATTGTTGGTCTTCATCACAAGAAAGTAAAGCATAAAAGTTTTTCTTTTGTCTAGCTTGTTTTTCCGCTTGTTGCTGAAGAGTTTCGACTAATTTTAGATTAATTCCTCTTAAAGTTAAACCACCACTGTGACAAGCATCAAGAATTACCAGTTGTTGTTTTGCAGAACAATTACTCAATTTTGTCAACAACTCTTGCATGGTTAAACTGTTAACTAAATTGTCTGTCTGAGTATTTTTTAGACACAAGACAGCTTGCTGGTTTTCGTGGAGGATACCGTGACAAGAAAAGTAAACTATCAGCGTATCTTGGGGGTTGGCAGAGGTAACAATTTCCTGTAAACTATTACGCACCGCCGCTAAATCTGGAATGCGATCGCTATTTTGGTGATGGACAAATATTTTCTTATTGCTAAACTTAGCAGTAGCTTCTGTAAATGCTGTTGCTAATTCCTGACAGTCTGCGACTGCATATTTGAGTCTATCGAGACTTTTATCTTCATATTCGCTTACTCCTACTAGCAGGAGAAAAACTTTCTCTTCTCCAGTTTCTAGATGCTTGTTTCCCTTTCGCTTCGGCATTTTTCAACTAAGATTTGGTAAGCAGTTTAACTAAAATCGAAGAATTTCGCGATCGTAATTTTCTGGAATTGGTTCAGTTTCCCAAACTAATCCTTCTCCTGGTTCTAATTCTACCTCAATAGTTAACTCTTCAACTGCTGTTGTCGCCAAATCTTCATTATCTTCAAAAGGCTGTAAATCTTCAGTTAAAATTATTAATTTAAACCCTTCAGGAATTAGTCCACCAAGAGCTAAATTTCGTAATTTAAAAGCCGCTTCTGGTTCTTCTTGAGTACCGGAAACTGATATTTGTAACTCATATTCTTGTCCAGCAATAACTAACTTACGAGATAAAATAGTCGGTCTTTCTGCGGGAGTTATTTCACCTCTTGCTCCGGCTAAACTTTCCAAATTAAAAGTTCGCCAACCTATTTGTTCTGGTAACTCAGAAATACCATTTTTTAACCATTGAAATACCGACCATTGTTCTTGAATTCCCAGACGTTTTTGATATAAGATTTTCCGCCAACCACCATGTTCTAATAATGCTCCCCAAAGCTGAAATGGTACTGTTCGACGGGGAAAAGCCACTTCAGTATTTCCTAAGCGTGTCAGTAAATTATTCGCTTGTTCTTGTGGTAAACTAGGTAAAGAATCAAGAGATTTCCTGGTTGTTTCTTCGGGACAAATTTCTAAGCCTAACATCAACAAATCTAAATCTTGATTAAGAAATTCTTCGTCGAGACTGTAAGTGCGATCGCGTGACGAGTAATTTTCCTGTTGCTTTAGTTGTAAATGGGTTGTATATCCCACAAATTGCACAATTTCCGCTTCGGTATCGACTTGGATAGCAAGATAATAATCTCCCGCCCAACTCGGAATGTCAACCCATTCTTGAGGAACTCTTATTTCGCTGGTATCGATAGTTTCACTGGGAACTAAAATTAAGCGTTTTGTTCCTAAATTAATTGCCGAACCATTAACAAATTCCCAAAAACTATTGTAGATTGATTCTTGTTGCCAAATTGTCGGTTTTGTGCAAGCTTCTGCTTCTAGCCACGGAAAAATCGTATCGAGACAAATTCGATTCAAATAAGCTCTCCAACGACTTTGAGGTGAAGAGAAAGGTTGGCTTTTTTCCCAAGTTTGGGCAATTTTTTCTCGATCGATTTCCAACCATAAATTAGTTGATTTGGCAAGGATTTCTTGAGTAGAGTCGATCATGATTTAACTTTCCTTTAAAATTAGACATTTTTCGAGCCACTCTTCAATAGTTGCTCCCATTTGTTCTAATACGACAGTGTTGAGCGAAATATGCAGTTTTGTTTTTACCCACTCAGCAAATTCTTTAACTAAAGCTTTTTTAAGTTTGGCTAGACTACGAGAAACTACATACTGTTTTTTCTTATTTCCGAATAATTGAAGAGAAATTTCTTGTTGGGTAAGTTCCTGACCGTAATATAATCGAGCAATATCAAGCAATTGCTGTTTTTTGGGGTCGTTGGCGAGTTTAGCTAAGGCAGCAGTTAAGATAGAATTGATTTGCTCTTGTTCTGAGATACGCTGTTGTTGTTCTTCTTGTTCGATTAGGGGCGTAAGTAAAGATTCTGCTGGAGATTCTGGTAAAATATCTTGTAATTCGCCAGTTTCTTGTCCGGAAAGCGGTGCATTTAGAGAACGATTTTGCGGTGCGATGTAATTACGCACTGCGGTTGCACATTCGTTTAACCATTGTTGAATTGTTGCTGCATTTATTTCGCTTTCAGAAGGGTTTAATTGACTGATTCTTTCGCTATTATAAAGTTGAGCGATCGCGTTCCAAGTTTCTCGATCCGGTTCGGCTGTTTTCGTGTTACTTTTTGCTTGGGTAGGAACGTGCAAAATTTTAAAGCAGTCCCAAGCTAAGAGGTACTTATCTATTTTTGCCGCAGCTACACCGTAAGTTGCTAAAGATTGTTTAAGTCGTCTTTCACTGGTGCGACGCAGTAAGCTAAAATCACTGTAGCCTAATGCCTGATTAACCTGACGCAACTCATCGATAATTCCTTTCTCAAAAGCAACCGCAGCGTAACCTTTGAAACTACTGCCATGCTGAGAGTTAAAATTTCGCAAAACTTTGTCTACTCTGGCGATCGCGATCTGAAAATAGTCTGATAAACTATATTCAGTAAACCTGAGTCTGGCTCTGATTTTGTTCGCCGCATAATAACCAGTTTCTTGTAAATAAGCATACAAATGTTCGCGAGCTGTTTTTGAGTAACAGTCTTGCCATACTTGATGCCAGTATAGCGCCCAAAATTCGGCTTGCTCTTTTCCCGATGGCGATCGTGCTAAACTTTTTTCCATACTTTGACGCAACTTTGCATCTGAATTCCAGCCACCAAAGCAGTCTTCCTTAAACTCTAGGAAAGTAGAAAATATGTTGATTAAGTCTTGACGAGGTTGCATAAATTAAATTTTTGGGAAAAACTGTATAATTTAATACTTAATTCCTAGTCGGGTATGTCGATCTGAAGTTATTATATTTAATAAATTCAAGCTATGACAATTATTCAAGCTCGTCAAATTTCTTGAAGTGACGTTTATCTCCCAGGAATGTTAAGACTAGAAATAATTTGGCAAGTCATCAAACATGAAAAAAATTCGCTGGCTGTATTTGCTAACCTGTTTCTTCGCTTCGCTGTTAATTTTTACCAGTTGTAGTGGAGAAATTAATAATGTTAAAAATCTTCAGGCAGGTGTCGGAGAGCAAATTATCATCTTGGGTGATAGCATTGCTTCAGGCTATGGTGTAGCTGAAGCAGAAGCTTTTCCTGCTGTCCTCAGCCAAAAGTTAGATTTACCAATTTTAAATAAAGGTGTCAGTGGTGATACAACCGCAATGGGTTTAAGTCGTTTAGAAAAAGACGTACTTGCAGAAAATCCTTGGTTAGTAATTGTGGAGTTGGGTGGAAACGATTATCTCCGCAAGATACCTAAGTTAGAAACCGAAGAAAACTTGCGAAAAATTGTCACATCTATTCAAGAAAAACAAGCAATTGTTGTTCTTTTAGGGATGAATCTCGGTATAGTAAAAGATGAGTACGAAGAAATTTACGATCGCGTCGCGGCTGATACGGGCGCTTATCTAATTCCTCAAGTGTTAAAAGGAATTTTAGACGAGAGCCGCCATCGACAAGACGATGTTATTCACCCAAATGCGACGGGACATAAAATTTTAGCAGAACGCATAGCGAAAGATTTGCAACCCTTGTTAGCAAAGGCAAAATTGCCACCGGCACTCAAAAAATGAAGAATTAAGGAAGATCGTGGTGAAGAGAACTAAAATATTAGCAATCGCATTATCTTTGAGTCTGTTTACTTGGCTTTATGGCTGCAATAATAGTAATCAAGCAGTGGGAGATAACCTACAAACACCCGAAGTAACCCAAACAGTCGAACCTGAAACAGCAGTTGCAGTTATTAGCAGTACCTCCGAAACTCCGACAGTAATTGGAGAAGTCAACTTAACTGAAACAGCATCCGGTTTAACAATTACAGCTAATATTAGCGACGCACCTCCAGGAGAACATGGCTTCCATATCCACGAAAACGGTAGCTGTGCTGATGCAGGTCAAGCTGCTGGAGGTCATTTTAACCCAGAAAATACCCAACATGGTTACTTACCTGAAGATGGTTTAAATGACGCTCATGCAGGCGACTTAGGTAATATTGAAATAGCCCAAGATGGTACTGGTACGCTCGATGTTACAGTTCCCGGACTTACTCTTGAAGAAGGTAAATATGCTGTGGGCGATTTAGCTTTTATTATGCACGCACAACCAGATGATTTTGGTCAGCCTACAGGTAACGCGGGCGGACGTATTGGTTGCGGTACGATTGATATTTTAGGCTCTTGATTACACTTTTAAGGTGGGTATTGCCCACCTTTTCTTTATTTAACCATCCTCCAGAATTAATTGCTGGCGATGTGCGTGTAAAAGTTGTAACTCGCGCTGAGATTTTTCTTCCAGCATATAAATGACATTTTCTGGTTGTAACAATGTACCATCTTGACGACAACTGCCGCGATAGCGCAGAATTATTCGGTCATCTTGGTAAGATTCTAATTGCAGATCGAAGAGTCTCTCGCGTAAATTAATCTGTCTTTTTTTCCCCGATTTAGTTGTTTTTTCCCACCAAATCTCGGTGCTGGAAATTACTGCATCTATCCAAGTTTTCCACTCTTGAACCGTAGCATCTGCAACCTCAACGGTGAGTAAATACTCGGATTTGTCTAATAATTTATTCGCTGCGGGAGCCTTCAAATCGATTTCTTCGACTTGATATAGGGGAAGATCCTTTGGTAATTGAGCGGCTAATTTTTCGCGGAATAACTCGATTTCCAGACGCTCAGTTAACTCAAAATCGACAATCTCACTGCTACTACTATTTCCTAAAGATAGCGCACTGGCAATAGAAATTCTCGGTCCAGGATGATATCCCCCTGTAAAGGAAATTGGTAAAGCTGCACGACGTACAGCGCGATCGAATAAACGTACTAAATCGAGGTGACTGACTAATCTCATTTCCCCTTGTTTCCCAAACCAAACTCGCAAACGCTGTACTTTATTTTGATTTGGTTGAAAATGTCCGGTAAATTCAGGTATGGGTGGAGCCTCATAAACGACATTATGACCTAAATCGATACCACAAACGCCGCAGTGAGAACAGCTTGCATAGGAACAATCAGGGATGGTTGCAGCTTCTAAAGCTCTTTGTAAGTCAGTTTTGAGCCAATTTTTATCAATTCCGGTATTGAGATGATCCCAAGGTAGGGGTGCATCCAGCAGCGAAGTTTGTTCTAACGTCTCGGCTGTGGTTTCCATAACATTCCATTCGCCATTTTCCACTTGGCGATATTTCCAGGTTAGATCGGATTCGGCGATCGCGGTTTCCCAAGCTGCAAATGCTCGCTCTAAACTTTCCCACCAGGAGTCCATTCCTGCTCCTAATTCCCATGCGCGACGTACTACGGAAGCTAATCTTCTGTCTCCTCTACCGAGAAAATCTTCCATCGCGGAAATTCGCACATCAGTATAATTCACTTTGACACCTTTGAGCCTGCGAAACTCATTTCTCAGTAATTCCTGTTTCCGTAAAAACTCGGACGTAGAAACCGAATGCCACTGAAACGGTGTATGAGGTTTGGGGGTAAAGTTAGAAACTGTAACGGTAAAGTTGAGGCGTTTTCTACCCTTGGCTGTACATTCGCGACGCAACCAGCGAATAGTTTCGGCGATACCAATAACATCAGCATCGGTTTCGCCCGGTAAACCGATCATAAAGTAGAGTTTGATTTTATCCCAACCTTGCTCCCAAGCGGTTTTTACGCCTCGAAGTAATTCTTCGTTGGTTAGTCCTTTATTGACAATATCCCGCATTCGCTGGGTTCCTGCTTCTGGAGCGAAGGTTAACCCAGACTTGCGAGTTCCACCAATAATGTTAGCGATATCTTCGTCAAAACGGTCTACTCGCTGACTGGGTAAGGAAAGGGAAATATTATCGTTTTTGAGTCGATTTTTCACTTCCATTCCCACTGCGGGAAGGGAAAGATAGTCGGAACAACTCAAGGAAAGCAGGGAAAACTCGTTATAACCCGTTTGTCGCATTCCCTTTTCAATTGCTTCGACGACTTTGCTGGGTTCGACATCGGTAGCGGGACGAGTTAACATTCCTGGTTGACAGAAACGACAACCGCGAGTGCAACCGCGTCTAATTTCTACTGTCAGGCGATCGTGGACGGTTTCCACGTAAGGGACCAAACCAACAGCATAAGCGGGAATTGGGGTGGCTACGCGCCGGAGAATGCGTGTTGGTACGTCGCTACGATTGGGGTGTACCGAACCATCGGCTGCCATGTCGTAAAATCTGGGGACGTAGACTCCGGGAATTTGGGCTAAGTCGAGGAGTAATTCTGTTTTGCTGAGGTTAGCTTTTTTCCCTTCGGCAATAATTAAGCCGATTTCGGGTAATAGTTCTTCGCCGTCTCCTAACGCAATAAAATCAAGAAAGTCTGCGTAGGGTTCGGGGTTGGAAGTTGCGGTTTGTCCGCCAGCAAAAATCAGTGGGTAGTCTAGATCTGCTCTTTCTTGCCAGGTTAGGGGTATTCCAGCTAAATTGAGCATTTCGAGGATGTTTGTGGCTCCTAGCTCGTAGCTAAGGCTAAATCCGAGGATATCAAAGTCGGTTAGGGGGCGACGCGACTCTAAGGCGAATAAAGGTGTTTGGGTTGCGCGCAGTTTGGCTGCTAAATCGGGTGCGGGTAAGTAAGAGCGATCGCATAATTGTTTTGGTTGGGCATTTAAGATATTGTAGAGGATGATATGCCCTAAGTTAGATGCGCCGACTTCGTATACTTCTGGATAAGTTAATACCCAGCGTACTGTCGCACTCTCCCAGGATTTATGGACTGCACCAAGTTCGTTTCCCAAATAACGTGCGGGTTTGAGAATTTCTGGTGTGATGAGTTTGTCTACGGCGATCGCCACTTGTTTCATCCTCCGGTAACTAGATGGCTACTAAGTGCTAGCTTTTCTAGTTTACCTAACGTCTACTGATGAGGTGAGAACTGCGATCGCCGCTATCTGACTAACTCGAAAACCTTTTTTCCCAACTCTCTAGTACCTCACTGATGTCTCGCAAGCTTCTGGAGAATCCAAAATTTCAAAAGCTCGATCTAGTTGACTCAATTCTAAGACAATTCGTATTGACGCACCAACTGAGCGCAGGAACAACTGTCTGCGAAGGCTTTTTGCTAAACGTAGTGCTGTTACTAATGCCATTAAACCAGCACTGTCAATAAATTCTACTTCTGCCATATCCACTACAATCGTGGAAATTCCTTGCTTCCCAACCGCAGTAGTTAGTTCTTCTTGAAACTCGGTTGCATTAGCGGCGTTGATGTAGCCGCTAGGAGCAATGGAGATCGCGTGAGAATTTACAACCGTATTCATAACTATTTTTCTCCCTCAATAGTTTTTTCGCTTTTGCCGTCTTCTGCTGACTTGCCTTTGACGATAATCCGTAATTACCCTGAGTGTCTAGTCTAAATGTACTATTTTACGGAATCTTCACATAAAACTGGTTTTTTTTAAAGTTTTTGATAAATATTGTCGCCAAATTACTTACTGGTATAATTAGTTACAATAAAAGAATAAATTTCCTAACAGCAACAAACTAGGGGTAAATTTAACTCTTAGGATAACTAGACAAGCAAAGTCAAAAAACAAATTACTTGCTCTCTAGGATGAACTGAAGAAGAAGAAGACACAAATTGCGCCCGAATT
Organism: Oscillatoria salina IIICB1; assembly: GCF_020144665.1. Taxonomy (NCBI): domain Bacteria; kingdom Bacillati; phylum Cyanobacteriota; class Cyanophyceae; order Oscillatoriales; family Oscillatoriaceae; genus Oscillatoria; species Oscillatoria salina. Next base: position 13,273 of record NZ_JAAHBQ010000026.1, read on the forward strand.
TGACGGCAAAAAACATCAGATAACAGTAATTTTGGCGTCAAAGATATAATTTAGCAAATAAGCAGTGATTAAGATCACCTTACTCTACAAGTTCGATCACTAAAGCGAGGGAAATTTCAACCGAGAATTTAACTAACTAAAGCGATACTAAACAACAGTTAAATCAACAAAAAAGCGCTTTGGTAGTATATCCTTCCTGTCAGCAGACGAAACCCTTTGAGGTAAGAAATCAAGCGAGTAGGCAGGATCTTCCAGCGCCAGGAGGTTAAGCGTGAAAACAACACGAGTTATTCGCGAATTAGTAGAGAAAGCCCTTTATATCAGAAAGCTAACACCAGAAATTGAGAATGCGATCAACGAAGAAATGACTCGTATGGGTTATATTTCCGACGTAGATTACGAAGCTTTGGAATTACTAATGGCAGAAATGGATGCAGGAAGAATTCAGTTAGTTCCTAGTATTTAGAGTAACAAACTACCAAGGAAAACAGTTTAATTTCTAGCAAAAAAAAATTCAAATCAGACAATTTTAACAAGACAGTTTTTTAGGAACGGAAGTTTCTCGCCAAAGTTGGTTGAGAAAATAATTTAATTGTTGACGAGTTTGGTGGATATCGCGATCGCAGGTATTTAGTCGTGTCAGGAGTGGAATTAGTTCTGCATCCACAGCCAAACAAAACTCCCTAGCGTACCAAACTAGATCGGCACTCTCGTGCAGATTATAGATCGTCTCCGGTTCTTCAGGCGAAGCGATCGCCAAAAGCCAAGGGCGAACCCAACACCTTTGCCGAGAACTAATAACTTGAATAACCTCACAATAGAGGCGGCAAGATCCATGCTCCAAATAGACAATCTGGTGAGGTTGAAACTGAGAATTTGCTTGTTTAACCACTGGTGAAAACCTAAGTAGCTGCTGGTTCGGCTGGTGCATCAGCCAACTCTCGGAAGCGAATCAAATCTTGGCGAGGATCGGCACTACTTACTTGAACTTCCAAGCGAGAGCCGAGCTGTACAGAACGATTAAAGCGATGAGGTAACTCTAAGCCCAACTCCTCTAACAAAATTAAACCAAGATTTTCGTCTTCGCGCAACCAGCGCAAAACTAGCGCCTGCCAAACCATATTTTCATTGCGACGCAGATATTCTAATCCCCAATAACGATTAGTTTGGCGTTCGACTAACGTCGCCTCAGAAGCCGCAGCAACAACGCTATAAATAATCTCTGGTAGTTCCTCTGCCGAGAAAGGTAACTCTCCTCCGCGCAAATGTGCCTTCAGTTGGAAATGAACTAAAAGATCGGTGTAGCGACGAATAGGAGAAGTAGCTTGAGTATAAATATCCAAACCCAAGCCAGCATGACGAATAGGAGTAGTGCTAATTTCACTGCGAGGCATACAACGACGTAAAGCAGAGAAACGCACCGGACCTGGGGGTAACAGCAATAATTCTTCTTCCGGAGGTAATTCCGGCTGAGGCTGCCCTCGGTATGGTAGAGGTAGATGATGATCTCGACCGTAACGTCCCGCCACTTCTCCAGCCAAAATCATCATTTCAGCTACCAACTGACGAGATGGTGAGTTATCCAACAGTTCAATAATAATTTCCTCGTCTCGATCGACTTTAATCGAACTTTCGGGCATCGAGATATTAATTGAACCTTGATTTTGTCGCCACTGGGAGCGTTGTTGGGCGGCTTCAGCAAGAATGCTAATTTCTGATTCTGCCTTGATGCCCAACTGAAGCATTTCATCAACATCATCGTAAGTTAGGCGATATGTAGGCTTAATTAAGCTGGCATGGATACTGTAGTCAGCCACACCGCCAGTTTCGTCTAAAATTACGCCAAAACTCAAGGCAGGACAAACTTGACCTTGAACCAAACTCATCGGACCTGTTGCCAGTTCCACCGGGAACATAGAAATTGTCCCTGTCGGCAAATACAAGCTGGTACTGCGCCGTCGGGCTTCTAAATCTAATTCATCTCCAGGAGAAACTAAACGAGTAGGATCGGCGATGTGTATCCAGAGGCGATATTTACCTTCGCCAAGATTTTCCACGCTCAAACCATCGTCAATTTCTTTGGTACTTTCGTCATCAATCGTGTAAACCTTGTGACGAGTTAAATCTAGGCGATTGGGATTGGAATCGGGGGGTGGAGATTGCAAGCATTGCTGCGCCACTTCAAGCACCTTTTTTGGGAAGTATATTGGGTAGGAACTGCGGCGCAGAAATAGGTTTTCGTGGGTCGTCCACCAGCCAATATTGACCAGTAAATCAAAAGCTGCTTCGGGATTTTGGGGAATTTCTAAATCTGCCAAAATCTCTTGGGCGGGACGAGATCCTGCCTCTGGTTGAAGGATATATCTTGATAAAACTTCCAGGCGAGAGCGATCGCTATCACTCCACTCTACTTTTTCACCTGCCAAGGCACTCTGCACGCGCTGTAAAAATTCTTCTCTTTCTCGTTCTCGCAACTCCTCTACTTCTAGCTGATGTTTAATTTCTGCTACTTGGGTTACTGAACGAGGTTCGTAGCGAGATCCTTTTTTCTTAAAATAAATTTTATCTTCGCTTAAGAGTTTGTGTGCTGCGTAGCACTTTTCGCAACTCCCATCGGAAAACAATAGCTGCGCCATTGCTGCTGGTGTTACCCCTTCTCCCTCTTCTACTAGCAACTCCCAGGCTACTTCCAAACTCGTCGGATCTAAAAATGGTTCTACCTCTTGCACAAAACCTGGGATGTCTGATGGTTGGTAGGGACCGCCCTCAACTTCATATTCCACTCGCTGCGCACGAAGTTTGTGCGCTTGACCCCCTTCATCTACTACAATCCAATCTTTTTTGCCTTCCGGACGATCGACAACGGCAAGACGGCGTTCTCCATGTAGTCTAAATTCGATTAGCGTTCCTTTTTCCACCAGCTTTGTGCTTTTTTGGATATCTTCATTTATCAAGTTAACATTTAGGCTGTCTTTTCTGGAGCGGGCGCTTACTTTTTTTCACGCCCGATACTCTCCAAATCTGCTTGATTCGGCTTGTTTTATCCTTCTTTGTTCACATAGGGTAACATCGCCAGGATTCTCGCCCGCTTTACTGATTCTGTTAAGTCTCTTTGCTGCTGACAAGTTAAGCCTGTAATTCGTCGGGGCAAGATTTTGCCTCGTTCTGTGATAAACTTCCGTAACAGATCGATATCTTTGTAATCGATGGGATCGCCGGGTTTAATTGGGGAAAGACGTTTGCGATAGTAACTCATAATTTACTCTGTGGTTGATTAATTGCCTATATTTGGGTTGTTTTATTTTATTTCCTTGTGAACCGTGTGTCGATTACAGTGGGTACAGAATTTTTTTAGTTCCATTCTACCCGTTGTATTGCGGCGGTTTTTGCTGGTTGTATAGCGAGAGACACCGTTCGATCTCTTGTCGGGATTTGTCCGGCATTCGGTACACTCTAATGTAATCGTGATTCTTACGCCCTTTTTGGTTGCCATAGTTCCTCTTTGACTGCCTCTGTCAAATTTAAACGCAATTTACTATCTTCTCATACGATAGCGAATTTCGGCAAGCCAGCGTTTGGCTCGTAAGTCAAGAGAAAAGCCACGTTGGGTTTGGATGACTACTGTTCCGGCAAGGCGATCGTGATAAGCTTGTTGCCACTCGCGATCGCTGGCGGCGATCGCCAAATCTACTAACAAGGGCGCACATAACAACAGCATTGATAAGGCGTTGGTAATATTAATATTTAAGCCGATTGATGCTAATAACGCCCCCGCCCCAACTATTCCCTCTCGTTTCCCTAAAGTCAGCAAATCTGGGAGTTTCCGAAACCTCAATTCTAGCAGTTTCATGTCCAAAGCCCAGTGACCAAAACTTTGACCTTTATTACTGCTGACGAAAAACACTCGTAGCCCTAGCCAAAGAAGCAGAAAAATTATCCACCTGACTACACCAACGCCAAAAAACGAACTTAGCAGCCAAACGGTGACAAAATCAAGCAAAAACGCAGCCGCCCTGCGTTCGATGGGAACTTTGGGAAAGCGTTTTGGGACTGGTTGTTCGCTATACATTAGTTTATTGGGAATTAGGGACTGGGGTTTTCAGTTAGCAGTTATCAGTAATCAGTTATCAGTCAGGATTGTCAAGAGAAGAGATTGAGCAAGGTGAAATTAGAATAACTGGGGATTCGAGGGTAAACTGGTAACTGTTCACTGTTCACTGTTCACTGGCTGGGGATCGCTCGACAAATTACTATTTATTTTAGCGAGGAAGCTGTAGCAACGTTGTCGATCGCGAACAGGAAACCAGACAAAGTAGCAAGAAATATAAACTGGTAAATGCGGCTACTGGATCGCTGAATTATGCTGTCAGTCAAACAAGCGTCAACAATTATTTTCGATTTAGTTCAACCTTTTTCTGGACAAAATAACATAGATGTGGTAAAAATCACAGATGCCACAGGACGGATTTTAGCAGCGCCAGTGACGAGTAAGTTAGATTTTCCTCACTGGGATAATTCAGCGATGGATGGTTATGCAGTAAGATTTGCTGATGTAGAAAACTGTAGCCAAGAAGAACCAGTAAGCTTAGAAATTATCGAAGAAATTCCCGCAGGTTATCAACCACAAAAAATTGTGCGATCGCAGCAAGCAGCGAGAATTTTTACTGGGGCGATCGTACCACCAGGCGCAGATACAATTGTGATGCAGGAGAACGCCAAAAAACAAGGTTCTCGCGTCCTAATTTTCTCTCCACCCAAACAACCTCAAGCTTTCGTCAGACAACAAGCATCCTATTACCAAGCCGGAAATATTTTGCTAGATTCAGGAATTAGACTCACCCCCTCAGCAATAGCTGTACTCGCCGCCGCACAATGTACTAACTTAAAAGTATATCGTCGTCCTCGTGTCGCCATTTTATCTACAGGAGACGAATTAGTAACCCCAGAACAAGCTTTAAAACCAGGACAAATTGTTGATTCTAATCAATATGCACTGGCTAGTTTTGTCGCTGAAAATAACTGCATCCCAATCCCTTTAGGAATTGTACCCGACCGACCAGAAGCTCTCCAAAAAGCAATAGCTAAAGCAATTTCTCAAGCAGATGTAGTACTTTCTACTGGCGGTGTTTCTGTGGGAGATTATGATTATGTGGATCGTATTTTGGCTGAGTTAAAAGGAGAAATTCACATTCGTTCGGTTGCAGTTAAACCTGGTAAACCTTTGACAGTTGCAACTTTTCCTAATTGTTTATATTTTGGCATACCAGGAAATCCGGTTTCGGCGTTAGTAAGTTGTTGGCGTTTCGTCCAACCTGCATTGAAAAAACTTTCTGGTTTATCAACAGGTTGGGAACCAAAATTTGTGAAAGCAAAAACTTGTCAAGAATTGCGTGCTAACGGTCGCCGAGAAACCTATCTTTGGGGAGAGTTAAAATTAGTTGATGGTTGCTACGAATTTGCTTTGGCTGGCGGTTCGCATAGTTCTGGTAATTTAATTAATTTAGCAGCAACTAATGGTTTGGCTGTGCTACCTGTAGGCGCAAAAGTAGTTAGTGCTGGAGAGTTAGTAGCAGCTCTGCAAATTTAAATAACCATTAAGCCCCGATCTTAATTTTCATTAAAAAATGAACGAGCAAACCTTACCCGCTAGATAATTGATAATCAGATTTGAGATCGTATTTCAATATTGACTCAGTTGATTAATCAAGAAACACAGATCGTCAAGATCGACTGGTTTAGAGATATGAGCATTAAAACCTTTAGCTAGTGCAAGTTGGCGATCTTCTTGTCTAGCTGCTACAGTAACAGCAATTACAGGAACTTGATAAATATGTTCGAGTTGATGGTTTCTGATTTGAGAGATTAGCGAGTAGCCATCTTCGTAAGGAATCATCAATTCACTCAGGAGAATATTTGCCGAAAAATGTGTTAAGGTATTTAAAGCTTCACTGACTGAATCAACTGCAATTACTTCTGCTCCTTGCAATTGCAAAAATAAGGCGAATAAGTTCCTCGTATCTTCATCGCCATCAACAATTAGAATGCGAAGACCGCTTAAAGTTGGGGAAGCAACAGAATTTGAGGGAAACATTACTTGGCTAGACATATTAAATTTTTGTTAAATTTTCAGTGGAAGTTTAGGGTTAGAAACTGTTAAGAAATGAAAAAACCGCGTCTCTACTAACTAAGTCACTACCAACAACAGCGATCGCTGTTGTAAAATTGGGTTCAGCAAAGTTAGTTAAAGCAATGGTTTGCTTTTAGAATAGAAAGTTTAAAAAATGGCGTCTGTACGGTGATAAACACAAAAAACTCGGGTTTCGCTATAGCTTGACCCAAGTTTTGACGAAAAGAGACGATCTTTACTTAATATCCAACAAACGAGAGAATTCTGAAGTAATCGAGTGATAACACTCACAAGCAACAGATTCTAATGCTTCTCGATCGATAATAGTAATTTTCCCCCGACGAGATTGAATTATTCCAGCTTGCTGAAGGGTGCTAGCAGCGATCGCGACACTAGAGCGATTTACACCCAGCATAGATGCTATCAATTTTTGGGTGAGAGCGAAACCATCTATCTTCAGACGGTCTTGGATCGAAAGCAAGCAACGGGCAAATCTTTTTTCTGTGGTATGTTGGGAATTGCAGATGGCAATTTGAGAAATATAGGTTAGAAAAGCTTGCGTATATAGTAGCAACACTTTTCGCAATGCTTGACTTTGGTAAAACTCACTTTTTAGCACTGTCGCTGGTAACTTCCAAGCAGTAGTTTCTACCTGAGTAATCGCCTGACTAATGCTTATTTTGCCACCTAAAAATGCAGAAATTCCAATCATTCCTTCATTGCCAACTAAAGCAACTTCAGTATTTGAACCTCGAACAAGAAGCAAAACTAAAGAAATTAAGCCTTGTTCGGGGAAATAAACATCTAAAATTGGTTCAAAGGAATTATGAATAACTTGTCCTGGAGCCAGGGAAACAAGCTCTAAATAAGGAACGAGACGTTGGTATTCTGAGTCTGGTAAAGCTCTTAGCAATTTGTTAGCTAACTGATTTACATTTGAAGTTCCGGACATTCAATGATTACTGAATTGGATGGTCAAAAAACAACTGAATACATGAGGAAATAATTTTTAGATCGCCTCATGTAAAAAAAACTATCTCCTGCTTAGAGAAATGGAGAGTTGATTGTCATTTTTTTACCGTAAGCAAGTTCAGCATTTCCTGTCTGTTCGCTTCCTAACTTAAGCCTCAATCAGTATTTCTCCTTGAGAAAATAGCTAACTCAGAAACGCTAAGTTTAATCGCACTCAAAACTAAGTAAACGTCGAAATTCATCTTTGAGGATTTGATAGCATTCACAAGCAATTAATTCTAATTCTTCTTGATTGAGGATCGTAATTTTGCCTCGGCGATAGGAGATCGTACCTGCGGCTTGAAGTCTTCCCGCAGCTACAGTAACCCCCGAACGGCGCGTCCCTAACATATTGGAAATAAATTCTTGAGTCAGGGGCAATTCTTCGGTGGTATCTAACAACTCTTGAACCGTCAGCAGCCAGCGAGCCAGTCGCTCTTCAATGGTATGCTGGGCATTGCAGACAGCAGTTTGAGAAATTTGGGTCAGTAGAGCTTGGGTGTAGAGTAACAACATTTGTTGCAATTTTCCACCTCGATCGAATTCGTTTTTTAAGCGAATAGCATCAATTTTATAAGCAGAACCTTCGATTTGCACGATCGCTTGATTAATCGTCGAGTTCCCTCCGAGAATCACTGGAAGACCGACCACACCTTCTTTCCCGATTAAGCCAACTTCAGCAGTTGCGCCGTCTTCGAGAATGTAGACTAAAGAAACTATACCTCGATCGGGAAAATAAACTTGGGTAATATTTTCTTGGGGATTGTAGAGAACTTGCCCCACAGAAAGCTCGACAAATTCTAGATAAGGTAATAGGCGATCGTATTCTGACTCAGGTAAGGCTGCTAATATCTGGTTTATTGGTCTTTTGTTAAGAAATTGATTCATTAAAAGTGATTATAGAGTTTTTCAGTATTCTAGAGGAAATTAATGTTTTAGCGATCGCCAACTAGAACTCTATAGAAATAAGATTTCAACTTTGTGAAAGCAATTTAATCCTTAAGACTGTTGGTTAAAATTGTCCATTTAGATAGGTAAATTACTTGCTTAAAGTTAAAAACAACTCCATCCTCCAATTAGTAAAAAGTAAATTATTTATTACACCTAAGTCTGTACGATTTTGCACCTAAATACTAAAATCATTGGGAAATTTTGGCAGTGCCAAAATAAAATAGCACTGCCGTAGATATTATTAAGTGTCAAATGTCAAGGCTTTACCACGTACCTCAGTATTTAATTTACCTCGGTTGTAAACGATTTCACCATTGACAATCGTAACTTGGGGGAATCCAGTTAATTTCCAACCTGTAAAAGGACTCCAACCACATTTAGTTTGTAATTCTTCTTGACGAACTATATCATAGTTATCAAGATCGACAAGAACTAAATCCGCATCAAATCCCGGAGCGATCGCGCCTTTATTGGGGATACAATAAGCTTTAGCCACCGCAGTAGACATCCAATTTGAGACTTGAGCGATCGTACAACGTCCCTGCACTGCTTGAGTGAGCATTAAAGGTAAAGAAGTTTCCACTCCAGGCATTCCTGAAGGACTATTAGGATAGCCTTTCGCTTTTTCTGACAAAGTATGAGGAGCGTGATCTGTAGCGATAAAATCAATTACACCATCAAGTAAAGCCTGCCAAAGAATTGTATTATTTTCTGGACTTCGTAAAGGCGGATTCATCTGCGCTAAAGTACCGATTTCAGCATAAGCATCAGTATTTAATAACAAATGCTGTGGTGTAACTTCCGCCGTCACCCAACTAGGTTTATCATCACGCAATAACTCAGCTTCTACACCTGTGGAAAGATGCAGAATATGTAAACGTCGCTGATATTTTTTCGAGAGTTTCAAAGCCAACTTCGTCGCATTCAGCGCCGCTTGTTCATCTTGAATTTGTGAATGAATCGCCGGATCTGTTATACCCTTAAATTGTTGGCGACGTTGAATAATTCGAGCTTGATCTTCAGCATGAACCGCAATCAAGCGAGAGCCATTAGCAAAAATTGGCTCTAAAACTTCCTCCTCACTCACCAACAAAGCCCCGTGAGACGAACCCATAAAAATTTTAATTCCACAGGTAGGATTAACCGAAAGTAAATCTGACAAATTATCAGCCGTCGCGCCAATAAAAAAGCCATAATTAACCAAACACTTTTGCGCCGCACGACTAAGTTTATCATCCATCGCCGCTTGATTAATCGTCAGAGGACGAGTATTGGGCATTTCCAAGAAAGAAGTAACCCCACCCTTTGCACAAGCACAGCTAGCGGTAAACAAATCCTCCTTGTGTTCCAAACCTGGTTCGCGAAAATGCACTTGAGGATCGATTACCCCAGGAAACAAAGTCAAACCTCGTGCGTCAACTTCCACATCGGTTTCCGTCCCGACAATTTCGGGAGCAATGCGGGAAATTTTGCCCTTTTGGATGAGAACGTCACCCACTTGTAAATCCCCCTCTGGCAAGAGAATCCGGGCTTGACGAATTGTTAGATCGGCAGTAGAAGACATAATAAATTTGAAATTCGACTTAACTTTAATAGTCAAAATTGGGAATTGTGCAGTTAAATGAAAGAACAGCCCCTAGACAGGGACCAAACCACAGTAGAGATTTTTCCCTATTTTCCCTTGACTCACACTTGTAAATTTACCGTGATGGAATGGCTATGACTCAAGTACCCGAACAACAGCGACGCGCGAAAACTCAACCAAAAGCTGAAAATCCTTGGGTAGAAGCGCTGAAGACGGTTGGCTTGAGCGTCTTCCTAGCGATCGGGATTCGGCACTTTGTCGCTGAAGCACGTTATATTCCTTCTGGTTCGATGGAACCAACGCTACAAATCAACGATCGCCTAATTATCGAAAAGCTCAGTTATCGCTTTGGAGATCCAGAACGAGGAGATGTCGTAGTATTTTCCCCTACCCAAGCTTTACAAGATCGACAATTCAAAGATGCTTTTATCAAACGGGTAATTGGTTTACCTGGAGAGACAATCGCAGTTACAGATGGACAAGTTTATGTAGACGGCGAACCTTTAAGAGAAAATTATATTGCCCAAGGCGAGGATACTCAAGTGGGAATGTGTTTTCCTAATGATGTTCCCTACCTAGAGGAACCTGTTACTATCCCTGAAGACTCTTATTTGGTTCTAGGCGATCACCGTAACAATAGCTATGACAGTCGTTGTTGGGGTGTTGTCCCTCGCGAAAATATTATTGGTAGAGCAGTAGTCCGCTTTTGGCCCCTGAATCGACTTGGTGGAGTGGATAGCGAAGTTCCTTATTCTACTACCGTTGAGAATTAGATTCCTACTTTTAGGGATTGATTTCAAATCCTGGGGAAGAGGAATTTCAAGAAAACACTCTCTTGACTTTGGGTTTGGCGCGTTTGTTGATCTATTGGAACAAGTTTGTCAAAAAAGGCAAGTTTATTTTGGTAAAGTAAGTTCATATTTTACTTCTCAAACTTGCCCTAACTGTGGAACACATACAGTTGACTACTCCCCTCCCTCCGCGTTGCTAAAGGGAGGGGATTCACAAGTAGTTCTCTTTCCTCTTGCAGGCACAGTCAAGTTGCCTCTAGACGCTCAATATGTTGACATATAGCCGCATATATTGCGCTTACTTTTGTAAAAAGAAATTAAATCAAAGAGTCCATAGTTGTCCTGAGTGTAATTTTACGACTAATAGAGATGTTGCTGCGGCAATGATTGTTGAGCAAAAAGGACTTATAGCCGTTGGGCAGACGGTGTTACTGCCTACAGAGGAAGGAAGTTGAAAACGGGGCGTTTCTGATGCCAGAAACGCTAGTCTTCCCCGTAGAAGTAGGAAATCCAGTCAGTGATGATTGGAAGCCCACTCTGTAATTTTTAATTCAGAGTGGGAGATGTCACAAATTACCAAGCTCTAGTGCTTAGTTTCCCATTAACGAAACATACTGCTGACAGAACTGTCTTCGTGAATGCGCCAAATCGTCTCGCCTAGTAAGTTGGCTACCGTTAGCGTTCTTAACTGCTCGAACTGATTAGATTCAGGAACGGGGATCGTATTGGTAACGATTACTTCTTCAAACAATCCACTTGATAAACGTTCTACTGCGGGAGGTGAGAAAACGGCGTGAGTAGCACAGGCATAAATTTGACGCGCACCCACTTCTCGCAGCAAGCGTGCGCCTTCGGAAATTGTTCCGGCAGTGTCAATCATGTCGTCTACTAACACGGCTGTTTTACCAGCGACATCGCCGATGACGTTCATTACTTCGGCGACGTTGTGTGCTTGTCTCCGTTTGTCGATAATTGCTAGAGGCGCGTCGTTGAGCTTTTTGGCAAATGCTCTTGCTCGAGCAACTCCACCAACGTCTGGCGAAACGACTACTAAGTCGGAAAGTTGTTTACTTGCTAAGTAGTCGAGCAGGACTGGGGAACCGTAAACGTGGTCGAAGGGGATATCGAAATAACCTTGAATTTGCGCTGAGTGCAAGTCCATTGCGAGGATGCGATTTGCTCCAGCTTCGGTCATTAAATTCGCTACTAGCTTGGCAGCAATTGACTCTCGTCCGGCGGTTTTGCGATCGGCTCGAGCATAACCATAGTAGGGAATTACTGCGGTGATTTGCCGTGCTGAGGCGCGACGACAAGCGTCAATCATGATCAGTAATTCCATGAGATGATCGTTGACGGGACGGCAGGAAGGCTGGATTAAATAAACGTCACAACCTCGAATCGATTCTTGAATTTGAACGTAAAGTTCCCCATCAGCAAATTGCTTGCGTACCATTGGTCCCAAGTCCATGCCTAAATAACGGGCAACTTCTTGAGCCAGGGGTATGTTAGCAGAACCAGAAAATAACCTTAAGCGGTTGTTTTCTGAAAGTGGTGTCAGCATTGAAGACTGAAGTGGTAATGTGGCAGAACGGCTCACGGCAAACTTTTGAACCTCTTGATGACAGCATTCTTACCTTTTCAGCTTATAACTATTTACCCTCTACTTTCTTTGAAGAACCAAAAGATCCGGCGATCGCGCTACTTTTCTAGCTCTTTGGGTGAGTCTCACTCTGAAAATTGATAGATTTTACGGTTGACATTTTTCTTTCTTTGTCGATAATCTGCTCTAGGTATTCGGAACTGCGTTGGACGATAGATGCAATCTCCACCATCAGCCAAACTGAGCCGTCAGGCGAAGTGTAGCAGGGTGGAGTCGTTGAATCTCAGGTTATAATTTCCCTTTGTAACTGTTTATTTTTTTTTATATTCTTGACAAATGAAAAATTTGATGGTAAGCGGAACGGATACAGAAGTAGGCAAAACAGTATTAACGACAGCGATCGCGGCATATTGGCAAAAATATCGTAAGCCAGAAAGTTTGGGGCTGATAAAATTAATTCAAACTGGAGTAGGAGATATTGAGTTATACGATCGCCTGCTATCAGTGGAAGCGAAATCGCCGTTAGTTTTTCAGACACCCGTTGCACCACCAGTCGCAGCCGCAAAAGAAGGACGCACGATCGAATTAGCTAAAGTTTGGCAAGGGTTAAACGACTTACAGCAAAGAAAAGATTTTGTTTTAATTGAAGCATTAGGCGGACTAGGTTCGCCCGTCACTGGGGAGTTAACCGTAGCAGATTTAGCTGCCCAATGGCGATTAAACGTCGTCTTAGTCGTACCAGTCAGATTAGGCGCGATCGCCGCTACTGTAGCTAATGTCGCCCTCGCTTCTCAAACTAAAGTACACCTCAAAGGTATTATCCTCAACTGTACTCAACCCGAAACAGAAGCCAAACTTAACGATTTAACTCCCATTGAGTTAATTGAATCTTTAACGAATCTACCAGTTTTAGGTATTTTTCCTTATTTAGCCGATCCGACTGACTTAGAAAAACTAACTCAAATTGCCTCAAATTTAACTTTGATCGATTGTCTTTAAACTTCTGGAGTTGAGATTGGCTACTATTGGGTAAAATTTCCCACAATAAGCATATCGCCCGGAAGTGCACTTGAACTAAAGTTAATGTAATTGTTTGACGGAAAGAGCAAATTTTTTAGCGCAAATACCGAGATTGCATTAAAGCTGAACGAAAGATTACTCGCAATTTGATTTGGGATCTGATCTCGAATTTGCTGATTTACCTGCGCTTCTAAGTCATCCGATCCCGATGGTCCTCCGCCGGAAAGGTGTCCTGTGACGTTAACTGCTTGACCTGATGTGGCGATGGTAATTGTTTGATTGCGTCCCGAATCGCCCACACTTAAGCTAAGTGTTGCGTTAGTTTCGATGCTTACATCAGTTGATAACTGGCGATCGCTACATTTCGGACTGCAATTAAAGAAACAGGGATAGTAGCTATAACACGAATGTTCATTGTACTTTAATGTATTCTGCTGTGTGCCGCCATAAGCCACTTGTCCATCATTCTGTACGGTAAGCGTTGTATTATTTAGCGACCAACTAACCGTGTTACCGCCCGGTATGGAGTAGGTATAAGTAGTCGTAGACCCACCACCACCTTGCGGATTGGAAGTTGAGCTTGTATGGTTAAGCTTACTCAAGTCTACTGAAGCTGAAACCGAGGCACTGGTAAATTTCCCCGACCATGCCTTGTGCGGATCTTGAGGATCTACTCCCGCAAGTGTCCAATTACTGTTTTGCAAACTTTGCGGTAGTACGTCTTCAAATACAACTTCTGAGCGCACCATCATACTACTGTCCTGTCCTTCTGGAAGTGGTTCGGGAATATTGTTCAGAAATGCTTGGGAGTAATTAAGTAATCCCCGTCCCCCTGTCATAATAAAGAGTTGCAACATTTGCGTACTCGATGCCGATTCATAGGGTTTAAACAAAAAGTTGCTTGGTTTTAGTGCTTTAAGAGTGGGAATATGGGTCAGGTCGAGTTCGTTGATCAGAAAAATCACTGGGTTATTGACAAAGTATGCTTTGACTTGCTTATTGAACTCCACCTTGGTAACATCGCTTAAGTCAATATTGCTAATTGTAAATGCCCCTTCTGCCATATTTAGCTGAACTTTCAGGACATCATGTACCGCACCATCTACAACTGTCTGACCCGCTACTTTACCAAGGTCGATGATCGCTGTCAAAGTCTCACCACTAATATCTTCCGGTGAATCGCAATTTATCGGTCCAGAGCCAACTTTTGAGCATTTCTGCACCGAACCGCTAAGGATCTCCATCTTCAGGGTCGCACTATTAGTGCTGTTAACACTGAAGGTCAACAAGGGATAGCCGTAGTTGATGGTGAATTTATTGATTACCGTCACACCTCCGGGATAATCTTCGGAAGTATCAACCGTAATCGTGTTTTTGTAGGTGGTATTTGTTTTCAGAGATTCATACTGATCTCGAAGTGCAGAGTTAATCTGGTCTAAACCCATATTAAAAACAACGTCCCACCCATTGGTACAGGTTCCTTGAGCATACATCTGTGAAATAAGCTCCGAAGTAGAAGGACGTGTTGCTGTTGCCAGAGCCATTGGTCTCGGCGCTGGTGCTATTTGGCGTTCCCTCAAAGCCGTAGGCGCAGCACCAAGCATTATGCCCATTCGCTTGGCAGCCTTGAGCCGGAGCATCTCCTGTACATCGACAATGCGGGCTTCCAGTACAAATGAAAGGGTAATTGTGAGGAGATCTTTGTTGAATTTAATTCCTTTATTAGTCTGGGTATCGGGGAAAGATATCTCCCAGGTGGAAAACGGCGTAATCGGACTAACACCATCAGACCAAGAGCGGCCGCCATCGGAGAAATTAGGAGTATTTCCGTCAACCTGATAGTCATAAACTCGCTCGCGCCAGGGTGTCCGGAAATTGAGAGGATCGCGTTCGATGTTGCGATCGTGAAATGGAGTACCGTTATAGGCAAGTTTTAACAAGTAATTACCGCTTTCAGTCGATTCCACACCATCAATTGTCGCCACAACTGAGACAATCCGAACATCCACATAACGGAAGAAAAGCGGTGCATCAACAAAGATAGTTGTGTTAAAAATTGCTCCGCCAGTTAGGTCAGACGGTTTTACATTAGGTATCGTAAAGTTCAGGGGATTGGTAATGCCTTTTTGATACTGTGCCAATGCAGATTTTGCCGCGATCGTGGTAGCATTTTGCTGCACGATTGCTGCGCTGAACTTTAAAAGACTAAAGGCTGAAATTAAGGTTGCTGGCTGTAGGTTTTCGTATTGCAGTGCTAGGTCTTTTTGCAAGAAGGCTTTAGCCAGTATAGTAAGCATCTGATTTTGAATAAATACAAGATGCCCAGTTAAGCCCATCAGATCGATCCCTGCTTTATCAAGGTCTTGAATATCTTGAGGCTTAAGTTTGTCTTGAAGTGCTGCAAGCCGTGCAGCCTGATTGGCATTGATCTGTTTTTGCTGCTGATTTGTGTAGATATCGCGTTCGATCGCATGGAGGGATGACTCGGCATTGGTGACGGCTTTACCCCGCAGTATGAGGGTTGAAAATGCAGCCTGAAGTGCAGCTTTCTCCACTTTTACATCTGGACCTGTTGCCATAATCTGGTTAAATTGAATAGACATTTCATCCCAAGACAAGGTTGAAGGGCTTCCAAATGCAGCACCCTCAAGTCCGTCTAATGTCTCTTGGGCTCCCTGTAGTCCTTTTAGACCTGCTACGGCACCATTGTAAAGTTTAGAAGTAGCATTGAGAACATTCAGTGTTTTTTGGATTGTTTGCACCGTTGTACCAAGCTCTTTAACTGCACTAATTGATGAAGACGGGATGGCGATTGTCGTGCCGAGATTAAAGAGATTTGTGGCGACATCTAACCCAAATTTAATTGCCTCCATTGTCTGCCACTGCTCTACCGCAGACTTATATTGCTGTACGGCAAAATCAACATCACCTTGTGCAGAAAAGAGCAACCCCTTTAGCTCATTTATCTTGGTTTGTTGCCTTTGTGCTTCTTGTTCTTTCTGACTTATTAGGGCATCGTAAAACCCTTCCATATCTTTTTGTTGTGCGACATTTGCATCGATAATGCCACTCACAAGCTCGCCAGTATTAATAATATTCTGATTAAGTGTATTAGCCACATCAATGGTAAGCTCTTCCAATCTTCGGTTGGCTATTCTCTGATTGTTTTGGGCAATTTGGAGCTGAATGCGGTCAAGATAATCTAAGATACTGACAATGTACTGGTCATACTCTTCTGCGGGTAAGATCGGGACGAAGCTACCATAGTTTGGATTGATGGCATAATTAGCAAGATCGAGAGCCCGTACCCTTAGAGCCAAAAGCTCTTCATCGCTGGTTGTAGCAGGGATAATAGTGGCGAGCCAATTGAGATAGTTGCTGATAAACGCTTGGAGAGCAGTGCTTTGCTGACTTGTCTGGTCGCTCATGACTGCTTCGGCAAAGGTCATGGAATATTGAAGACTATTGACTAGCAGTGGCAGAGAATCATTAGGTGGAACTACTCGCACATCAGAATCTACCACTACGCTGCTGCCATCGAGAGCAAATTTAATGCCGTCAACAATAACGTTATATGCAGTTCCTGATTCGTTTTGAACCATTAATGCGCCTAAAAATTCGTTGCACCCAATCTCTAATGATGTAAAAGCACTATCACTCAGCAAAATATTCTTTGGTTGTGCATCGGTGCGCATATCAAGCACTTGAGCGAACAGTTTTATGTTGCTTCCTGGAATTGCTACTTCTGCACTACCTGAAGCAGTAAGAACATTGCTAAATAGAATAAAGTTCTCCACCTCCTCTTTTGCCACAAACTGCATCTGTGCTAGATCGAGTCTTACTTTATAGACATCGATCGTCGGGGTAGCAATATACGAAACTAGGTTTGGCAAATCTTCTGGCAACATTGAAACAAAATCACGGTTATCATAAATCGCAAAATTTGCATCAATATTTGTTCGGTATTTTTGCACCATCGCTGCTTTAAATACCCTTTGCCACAGCAAGCCTCGCTTTTGTTCGATCATTACACTAAGACTTGCCAGTTGAACTTCTATAACCGTCTGCTCCTGAAACTGTTGTTCTAATGTAATTAAAGAAAGTTTGGAGTTGGTGTTGAAAAGCGAGAAAATACTATTTTTATATGACCATAGTGTATCAATCCAATCTCCATTCCTCAGTGTTGTCTGAAATATGTCCGAATTACTCAAAGAAATGAGGTTTCCGTAATCGGACACATAGCCGAATATACCGGTAGCACTGTCAGTAGTAAACTGTGCAAAATCCTGCGAACCGGGACCACTAAGTGGATTTTTTCCATTAGCATAGGCGGGTTTAATTTTGTCGAATTTCTCTCGCGTGTAGGCGAAAACCTGCAAAATAGTATCGCCTAACAGCACAGAAGAGACATAATGCGTTCCATAATCAGCAAATGAATCGAGTTCTTGTGTAGCGGTTTTGACATTAAGCACACCATCAAAATCATGGGTTCTGACTCTTCCTCCGTGGCGAAGTTTGATGATATCAAACTTAAAATCTTCGGTTAAGTGGTAGGCAGCATCAGGATTTCCCGGACGTGCATGGACTAAAATACCGCTAGCAGCCGAAGCGTGTGTATCTGAACCATCAAGACGAGTTAGTTTCACTAAGGCGTAGCAATAATTAGGATTTGTTAGATCCACCCCAATAGTTTGAGATAATTGCCTTAATGCAGCTTGATTATTGGGCATACCTACTAAAAGTGCGCCTGCTCCAATTTTAGGTGCGTCTATGTCACTTGCGGGACTGACTACTTTGTAAGGAATTAGCTCGTCTAATAAACTTTTTACAGATTCGTGAAGTGTAATATCTGGAAAAGACCAATTTCCACGGTTCGACACTGGCTCTATGGGTTCGGACTGTATCGCCTGTTTTTTTGGTTTTGGTAAAATATTCGTTATTTGATTGCTTGGGTTCCAAGCAGGATTCAGCCCGTCGATAAGATTGGTAGAAAGACCTATTTCGATTTGGGAGTTCAATTGAGACATAAACTTTTAAAGATAAAAATTTAACTACTAACTAACCTGAAGTTTAGATTCAGTTGACTTCAAGAACTTACTCTCTTTTCTCATTTGAAAATAAACGAAAATAAAAGTCACATTTCTTAATGAATCTAGCTAAAATTTAAGGTTTAGTCTCAACTTCAGTAATCTTTGTCCCAAAAAAGGAAAAACTTAATGCTGCACCATTTACTGGAAGCTTCGACTAATTACTCATCAATGTTTAAGCTAGCGCTACCCAGGCAAGATCCCGCTCTTCATCTTTGGCAACAAGACTTTACCCGAACTAAATAGAACTTAATTTCCTTTAATCACTAATTGGGTATATAATAAGGTAGTTGAACAAAATGGGTAATTCCTAGTGCATCAGTGAGAAGCCAACAGTCCTGTTTGAATGAACTGAATAAGACGCTAAGAATTTGGGGAATTACCTGGTTTAACCAGCAGTTGAGTCGGAAAAAAGCAGCACTCAACTAGCTTCAACTTTTCCTAACATTAGGAGTCTTGTTCTATGAGTACCGTTTTACAACGCCAACGCGAACTCAACATTAGTGAAGTATGGTCAGAATTTGCTAATTGGATAACCAGTACCGAAAACCGAATTTATATTGGCTGGTTTGGTGTACTGATGATTCCGACACTTTTAGTAGCGACCATTACCTTTGCGATCGCCTTCATTGCAGCACCTCCGGTAGACATGGAAGGAATTCGCGAACCGATCTTTGGCTCAATTTTAGGCAGTCACAATCTCATCACCGCAGCCGTAGTACCAACCTCAGCCGCAATTGGTTTACATTTTTATCCCATTTGGGAAGCCAGTTCAATAGAAGAATGGCTTTACAACGGCGGTCCTTATCAACTCATTCTGCTACATTTTTTAATTGCCATTTGGACTTATCTCGGACGGCAGTGGGAATTAAGTTACCGCTTAGGAATGCGCCCTTGGATTGCCGTAGCTTTTTCCGCCCCCGCATCTGCGGCAACCGCCGTTTTGCTAGTTTATCCGATCGGACAGGGTAGTTTTTCGGAAGGAATGCCCTTGGGAATTTCTGGTACATTCTATTTCATGTTTGGACTACAAGCACAGCACAACCTGTTAATGCACCCGTTTCATATGTTAGGTGTTGCCGGAGTCTTAGGCGGTGCCTTATTAAGTGCGTTGCATGGCTCATTAGTGACCAGTAGTTTAATTCGGGAGACCAGCGAGCTAGAATCGATCAATGCCGGGTATAAGTTTGGTCAGCAAGAAGGAACCTATAATTTACTCGCCGGACACTCAGGCTTTTTGGGACGATTGTTAATTCCCGGATTAGGCATTCGCAATAGTCGTTCCGTCCATTTTCTGATGGGTGCTTTACCAACAATTGGCATTTGGTTTGCCGCATTGGGAATTAGTACGATGGCATTCAATCTCAATGGATTTAACTTCAACCAATCGATTCTCAATACTGCGGGGAAAGTCATTCCTACCGATGCTGACTTAATCAATCGTGCAAATCTAGGTATTCAAGCGATGTACGCACCGAATACGCATCATTTTCCCAATTTGCTGGCAGGGGGTCAGCCGACTCCAGTTAGCTTGTACAGTGTAGGTTAAGCAATTTATTGGGACTAACTTTGTCTTTGAACGCAGCAACTCATGTTTTCCTTAACTGAGTTGCTGCATTAGCATTGAAAGGGTATTTTATATCTGCATTCATCCGCATAAAAAAATCAGTTAATTAGTGCGATAATTAACTTCATTAACCACATTAACCACTTGTGAGATCGCCGCAGCTTGTTGATTGGCAGTCAAAGCAATTTGTTGATTATTCAAGACAATTTCGTCAATTGCTGCCGCGACACCTTGAAAACTGGCGGCGGTTTCTCTGGTTAACAGCACACTCGATTGAGTAGTTTTAATTCCTTCATCGGTTGCTCGTACAGTGGAGTTAACTGCTTGATTAATTTCCGCAATCAAGATTCCGATTTTTTCTGCAAACTCTTTACTTTGGTCAGCTAATTTACGAATTTCCGTTGCTACCACACCAAAACCTTTACCATGTTCTCCAGCGCGAACCGCTTCAATCGAAGCATTCAAAGCTAACATATTAGTTTGGTTGGCTAAATTACGAACCATGCGAGAAATATCGCCGATTTGTCCTGCTTGTTGTTGAGTGCGAAGAATTTCTGCCGCGATCGCCTCCACGTTCTCTTGTAATCTGGTCATACTAGCTTCTGTACGCTCAACTGCCTCGATTCCTTGTTGAGAAAGGTTTAAAGCTTTTTTGGCGCCTGAATCGGCTGCTGAAGCTTGTTCGGCGGTTGTTCTTGAAGCGGTATCTAACTCATTCATCGTCGTGGTAATTTCACTAAATGTCGTCGCCAGTTGATTCGCCATGATTTCTCTTTCTTGCGCTTTCACTTCTAAATCTTGAAACGCTTGTTTGAGGGAAGCTTGAGCTTGACGACGTTGAATATCGATCGAACCCAGCGATCGCGCACTCCACCAAATTAACACGGAAAAGATAATCACATTTAACATTCCAATTAAAGATATGCCCATCTCTGGGGAATAAATTTCTCGGCGAAAACCAACTAAAATTAACCAACATAAAATTGGCGGAATTAAAATCGCGGCGGGAAACAAACGTTGAGCCATCATGCCCCCAGCGCTATCATTAAGTACAACTGTCATTACGCCAGCATCTTTACTAGCTAACAAAATGCCGACACAAAGCAAAATGAAGGCAACGGCAGTATGTAAAGCCATTGCGGTAAATGAAGAGTCAAATTTGTAAAAGACAGCATTGCCGTAGATATAGCCCAAGAAACCCAGAAACGCCACTAAAAAAGCTAAGATTGTCAAAAACTGCGCCGGAAGATAATTAGGGCGAGGAATACAAAACAGTACCAAAGCCGATCCTAGCAGTAAAAAATTCACAGCGCTATTCGGTGCCATTCGTCCTGGAGAAGCTGTAGCTACCACATCCCCCGATTCGCGAAAAATCAGTTCATCGATACCCAAATTAACATCAAAACCATATTGTATCAGTGTGAGTAAGCCAATCAGCAACACCGCGATCGCGCAAATTAAAGCCGCCGGATTAGAATCGGGCGAATTTTTTTGTCGATGCCACAATAACAAAGATGTGCCACCGAAAATAAAGCCAAAAGCTGTATTCGCTTTCATCGTCACCAACCCAGGAATAACACTTTTCAGGGTAGTGATATCAAACATCCAACCAATAATCACAAAACTGCCAATGATAATGACAGCAATACTAGCTAACCAAGAAAGAAATTCTAACGAAGATTTCTGCGACTCAATTGACTCAATTTTTGCAGGCTGACGATTGCTTCCCATTGCTTGACAAAACTGAAAAATTTCTCTTTAGTCTTTCAATTCTACTGGGAAATCTGCTCGTCGGCGACTTAGCTAAATTTTCTTTCCCCAAACCTAATCTTGATTTTCGGCTTGTCAACTATCTGCCAACTATCTTAACTATTCTCTACCTAGCGCAATAGGAATATTTTCTTTAAAAAGGAGGATGTATTTTCACTGCATTGTGAATTAAAACATAAAGTAACCTCAGTAAAAAAGCAGTATTTTCTACAAGGAGAGTTTATTTTGCGAAAACTTATCTCTAATTCACCGAAAAAAATACCAACTTTAATCTCAGGATTATTAGCTACTTTTGCCCTCGGCTTTGCATCTCAACAAACCGCAAAAGCGCAAAACTATCGCTATCTCGAAATAGGTGATTCTGAATATTATGGAATGCCCGTTTATCTAGATGCCCAAAGTATCAATCCTTTGGATAATAATTCCTATAAATATACTACTTTAGTTGGCTTAAATAATCGTGAGTCTGAAGTTGATGCTATTGTTGATTGCCATGACACGAGTTCTCTTTATTTACTTGAAGCGCGTTACTACGACAATAACGGCGATCTTGAGGAAACAAAAATTCTCAATCGGCAACAACAACTTAATTTAAACAACCCTAACTATAATGCTAATCGGACTGTTTGCAATGAATTAGTGCAATACGTCGATATCCCCGCAAGAGAAAATGTTAACTATGACCGATATTATAATCCCCGTTTTAATTTTTCTGTTCTTTATCCTCCTAATTTAGTTTCACCTCAAAGTCCGCCCCAAAATAATGACGGACGCGAGTTTCTTTCCAGCGATGGTAGTATTTCTATGCGTGTTTTTGGCAGCAACAATGCGCTCAATCAAACTTTAGCAGAAATCTATGATGAACAATCCCAAGAAACTCCTAGCAGACAAGTTACTTATCGAACTAGGGGAGAGGATTGGTTTGTGGTTTCTGGCTATGAAAATGGCGAAGTTTTTTATCGCAAAACTTATCTGCGTAATGGAGATTTCAAAACTTTAATCATTCGTTATAATCGAGCTTTACAACCTGAATTCGACCCAATTGTTACGGAAATTTCTCAATCATTTAGAGGTTGATTTCAGCAAAATATAGTCAGGTAATAATGCTACTTGTTGACAAGGAAAATTTTCGCCCTAAAACGAGAGTGAGAAAGGTTCTAGAGAATCGCTTAATTTTTTGTCAATCATGACGATAATTTGGCAAAATGACATTTAAACACATTGTCAATTTCCCAGAAAAAAAATAAACTTCAAAAATATTAATTCTGCCGTTAGTAACGAACTTAGCAAAAACTAAACTAAGCACAAAAATATCATGTTTAAACAAAAGTCAATTTTAATAAATTGTGGGCTATTTTTTAGTTTAGCAGGCGTAACTGCTTGTAGTAATAATGTTAGTAATGTAACGGGAAACCCCGAATCAAATCAAATCGCTCAACCCAATAACCAGACTGCTAACGAAAGCTATAACGTGCAAGTTTACTTCCCCGAAGCTGGAGGAGAATTTACCGATACAGAAGCAGTAACGAGGACAACTGAAAGTGCCGCAGTCGCGGAATTTGCCCTCGAAGAATTAATCGCAGGTCCAACTTTCCCAGAAAGAGAAAGAGGCTTAATAGATCCGATAGAATTTCGCGGGGAATCGAATTGCGGGGAGAATTTTACAGTAGGAATTAAAAATGGTGAAGCGCGAGTCCAATTTTGTCGCGATGTAGTTACTCAAGGTGTAGGAGATGACGCGAGAATCCAAACTTCAATCAAGCAAACACTCAAGCAATTTTCCACTGTAGATTCCGTAGTAATTTTAGACAAAAATGGTAACTGTTTTGCTGATGCTAGCGGCAGAAATCAATGTTTGTCAGCAGAGACAAGAGAAGTGCAAGTTTACTTCCCCGAAGCCGGAGGAGAATTTACCGATACAGAAGCAGTAACAAGGACAACTGAAAGTGTGGCAGTCGCGGAATTTGCCCTCGAAAAATTAATCGCAGGACCTACTTTCCCAGAAAGAGAAAGAGGCTTAATAGATCCGATAGAATTTCGCGGCGAATCGAATTGCGGGGAGAACTTTACAGTAGGAATTGAAAATGGTGAAGCGCGAGTCCAATTTTGTCGCGATGTAGTTACTCAAGGTGTAGGAGATGACGCGAGAATCCAAACTTCAATCAAGCAAACACTCAAACAATTTTCCACTGTAGATTCCGTAGTAATTTTAGACAAAAATGGTAACTGTTTTGCTGATGCTAGCGGTAGAAATCTCTGTCTCCAGTCAGCATAATTCCAGAGACTAGACATTGCCAAAAGTAGATATTTCCTAGAAAATACGGAGAGAGGTATAAAGCCCATATCACACAACAAGTTACCCAGTCAGGATAGGATGGAATTCCTGAATGAAATTGAAAATTACAGAAAACTGATGGTTTCAACTTTTCCGACTGGTAACTCAATTGAAGGCGATCGCGAAGCGCTGCAAAGCGCAGATCGCGTTCGTTTAGAAATTAGAGCTTTACAATCTAAGTTAGTACGATGGCGGCGTAGTTTGCACCAAAAACCAGAGTTAGGTTTCCAAGAGGTACTAACTTCCCAGTTTGTGGACGAAAAATTGACAGCTTGGGGCATCGAGCATCAAACACAGATCGCCAAAACTGGTATAGTAGCAACTATACCTGGAAATAGTCCCGGTCCGGTGCTAGCTATTCGCGCCGATATGGACGCTTTACCAATTCAAGAACAAAACGAAGTAGCTTATAAATCGCAGCATAAAGGTATTATGCACGCTTGCGGTCACGATGGACACACAGCGATCGCACTAGGTACGGCTTATTATCTCTCACAACATCGCCAAGATTTCTCCGGTACTGTCAAAATTATCTTTCAACCTGCTGAAGAAGGACCCGGAGGGGCTAAACCCATGATTGAAGCAGGTGTCCTGAAAAATCCGGATGTCGATGGGATAATCGGATTGCATCTGTGGAATAACCTTCCCCTGGGTACGATTGGCGTGCGTCAAGGGGCTTTAATGGCAGCAGTAGAGTTATTTCGCTGTACAATTCAAGGTAAAGGCGGACATGGGGCGATGCCGGATCAAACTGTTGACGCGATCGTCGTAACTGCCCAAATTATCAATGCTTTACAAACAATTGTTGCTCGTAATATTAACCCCATTGATTCCGCAGTTGTTACAGTGGGCGAACTCCACGCAGGTTCGGCAATGAATGTCATCGCTGATAGTGCCAAAATAAGCGGTACTGTGCGTTATTTTAATCCCCAATACGAAGGTTATATTAGTCAACGCCTGGAGGAAATTATTGCGGGAGTTTGTCAAAGTCACGGCGCTAGTTACGAGTTAGATTACTGGCAATTATATCCGGCTTTAATTAATCATCATCAGATGACAGAATTAGTGCGTTCTGTGGCTACTGATGTAGTAGAAACGCCCGCAGGTGTAGTTCCCGAATGTCAAACAATGGGTGGGGAAGATATGTCTTTCTTTTTGCAACAAGTACCTGGTTGTTATTTCTTTCTCGGTTCGGCTAATCCAGAGAAAGGTTTAGCTTATCCACACCATCATCCTCGCTTTGATTTTGATGAATCAGTTTTATCTATGGGTGTAGAAATGTTCGTTCGTTGTGTCGAGAAATTCTGCCGTTAACTAGATTTATTTTTAGTAATTGTAGTTGGCTAGGCATCATTTTGTAGAGACGTTTTTAGCGACGTCTCTACATCAATTGGTCGCATTTTCTTTTTCTTTTCCGAGGGGCTAAATTTGAGAAGGCAACTTGACAGTAAATGTAGTTCCTTGACCGACTTCACTTTGAACTTCAATCGTGCCATTATGAAAGTCTACCGATCTTTTCACAATTGCTAGCCCTAATCCAGTTCCGGGAATTGCACCGACATTTTTAGCTCGATGGAAGGTTTCAAAAAGTCGTTGGCGATCGGCTTCAGGAATACCAATTCCGGAATCTTTAATCTCAAAAATTAGGTAATTTTCTTGAGCGGCGATCTTCAAGCTTACTGAAGTATTATTAGGTGAATATTTGACGGCATTGGAAAGTAAGTTAATCAGGATATGATGTAGTAATTTTTCGTCTAGTATAGCTTCAGTAAATTCACTTTCAATATCCAAGTCGATCTCGTGGTTATTTTGGTCGGCAACTTGAATATCTTCTACTAATTGACGACAAAGATTGTTCAGATTAATTTTCCGAGGATTGAATTCGATTTTTCCGGCTTCTGCTTTGCCGATGAGTAAGATATCATTGAGCATTTCTGTCATTCGTTGAATGGCAGTTTTAATTCTTTGAATGTGAGTCAATTTTTTCTCCTCTGACCACTGATTCATGTAGATTCTTAGTAAGTCAGATGAGAACAAAATTGTTGACATTGGCGTTCTGAATTCGTGGGAAACCATCGAAACAAAACGCGATTTCAGTTCGTTAAGTTCCTTTTCTTTTTCCAGGGCTTTTCTGATTTCAGTTTCGGCTCGACACCGGGCTAAAGCAATTTCTACAGTGGTATGTAAATCTTTCTCTTGAAAAGGTTTAACAATATAACCAAAAGGTTGAGTTGCTTTTGCCCGTTCTAAAGTGGTAGGATCGGTATGAGCGGTAAGAAAAACCACAGGTAATTGCAAATCAGTGCGGATTTTTTCAGCAACTTCTACGCCATCGAGGGAACCTTTTAACATAATATCCATCAGAATTAAGTCTGGTTGGATTTTTTCGGCTTTTTCCAGGGCTTTTTCGCCAGTAGCGATGACAGCAGGGACGTTATAGCCTAATCTTTTTAAGCTATTTTTAATATCCATGCCAATAATTACTTCATCTTCAACAACTAAAATTGTAGGTTTCATTTTTCTGCTTTGTTCGGTTGGTTAAATGTAATTGTGAAAGTAGTACCTTGGTGCGAGTAAATCTCAATTTCTCCGTTCAGTTGTTCGGTTAAATTGGAGACTAATTGCAAGCCTAATGATTCAACTTCGCTCAGGTCGAAATCGGGAGGTAAACCGACTCCGTTATCGGCGACTGTCAAGGATATTTTACCTGGTTCCGGTTGCAAAAATTTCACCCATATTTCACCTTGTTTTTGCTTGGGGAAACCATATTTGAATGAGTTAGAGACTAATTCATTAATAATTAAGCCGCAAGGTATGGCGGTGTCGATATCGAGTTGAATTTTCTCTAATTGTAGTTGTAATTGAAGGTGATTTGGTGAGATATTGTAGGAGCGAAATAAATTTTCGGTTAGGTCGCTAATGTAGGTGGATGCGTCAATTTTTGCTAATCCTTGGGATTGATATAATTTTTCATGGATTAGCGCCATCGATCTAACTCGATTGTAACTTTCAGTGAATAAGCTGAGAGTGTCTTCATCGGTGATATAGGCAGATTGGAGTTTGAGCAAGCTAGAAATAACTTGCAAGTTGTTTTTGACACGGTGGTGAATTTCTTTGAGTAGTATTTCTTTTTCTTTCAGTGAGGATTTTAATTGCTTTTCTGCTTGTTTTCGTTCGGTGATGTCGCGATACATCCATAAATGTCCGGTATAGTTTCCTTGGACAAAGATTGGCACGTAATCTCGTTCTAAAATTCGACCATCACTCATGCTAATTTCTTCATCAGTGATTACTTGTTTACCTTGAGAAACTTCGAGATGATGGTGAAGAAATTGTTCAGATTCGGCAAAAAGATGTTGATGAGTTTGAGCGAAGTTGGAAAAATCGGCTCCGATTAAATTCGCTGGAGAAACGGAGAGATTAAAGAGATCGCAAAATGCTTGATTAACCATAATAACTCGCTTGAATTCATCTTTAACTAAAATGCCGAGTTGGAGATTTTCAATCAAAGTTGCGAGGCGAGAAGTTGTGGCGCGGATTTCTTCTGCGGCTTCTTGGCGTTCGGTAATATCAGATTGAATGCCGATAAAGTGGGTAAGCGTACCATCATCTCCGTGGATAGGCGAAATGCTTAATTCATTCCAGAATAAACTGCCATCTTTGCGATAGTTGCGTAGGACAACGGTACAACTTTCTCCTTGTTTAATGGCAGCCCGTAGTTGCGTTAAACCAGGTTGGTCAGTGTCTGAACCTTGAAGAAAACGACAGTTTTTGTTAAGCACTTCACGAGCAGAATATCCGGTCATGCGCTCGAAGGCTGAATTAACATAAATAACAGGTAGGTCTGGCTTTCTGGCATCAGTGATAATAATGCCATTGTTGGTCGCGGCGATCGCTCTTTCTCTTAAGCGTAAGGCTTCTTCGGTTCGTTTGCGATCGCTGATGTCGCGACAGACGCAAATTAGTCCGCCTTCGGGAAGCCCAGTTAGGGAAATTTCTTCAGCAAATGTTGTCCCGTCTCGTTTTTTTGCTACTGCTTCTCCTTGCCATGTACCTTGTTGGATGAGGAGGGGAAAGATTTCCTCTTCGATCCGTTTGGCTTCGTCACAATTGTATAACTCTTGCCAAGTTTTGCCGATTAATTCTTCGGCACTGTTGTAGCCGAAAATTTGAGCGTGAGATTGATTAATATAGGTGTATTCACCTGCGGCGTTGATAATCGCAATACCGTCACTAGCTGCTTCTACTGCCGCTAATTGTCGTCGCATGGTTTCTTGTGCTTCTTTGTAGGCGGTGATGTCGCGGCAGACTCCAATTATTCCTAGTAATTCGCCTTCGGGTGAAAGATAGGGAGATTTAGTCGAAACAAAGATGTATTTACTGTCTTCAATTTCAATAGCTTCTTCGGTAATTAAAGTGCTTCCACTCCTCATTACTTGCCGATCTACTGCCCAAATTGGTTGAGCGGTTTCTGGTGCAAATAACTCTCGATCGGTTTTGCCTAAAACATTTTCGAGAGAACGGTTTAAAAATTTTGTTCCTGCTGGATTGATCAAGACGTAGCGTCCAATTTGGTCTTTAATAAAGATCGAGTCTTTACTGTTTTCGACAATGGCGCGGAGTTTAAATTCACTGTCGCGCAAAGCATTTTCTGCTTCTTTGCGCTCGGTAATATCCATAACTACGCCACTCATACCGATAGCTTCACCAGCTTGGTTATAAATTACATCACCTTTACTAGCGACCCAACGAATTGTCCCGTCAGCCCAAATACAGCGATGTTCGAGTTCGTAGGGTATTTTTTCCTCAAAAGTCTGATTTATTGTGTTGAGGATCGAGTCGCGATCGCTTTCGGGAACGCAGTTGAGATAAGCGACAAGGGTGCCAGAAAAAGTATTAGGTGCAAAACCAAAAATTAATTCGGTACCTGGAGACCAAATCAGTTTGTTGGTGGTGACATCCCAATCCCAAGTACCCATCTTGGCAGCATGGAGAGCCATACTCAAACGTTTTTCTTTCTCTCGAAGTGCTTCTTGAGCTTGTTTGCGATCGGTGATATCTGTGGAAATTCCACAAATTGCATAGGTTTCGCCGTTGCTATTTTTTAAAGGAAATTTAACGCTAATGTAGGTATGCAACCCATCTGGATGAGGAGCAATTTCTTCGACTTTAATTGGATTTTCGCTCTCCATTACCTGGCGGTTATTTTCTACAAATACCTCGGCGATGTCCTGAGGCCAACAAGCGTAGATGGTTTTGCCGATAAATTCTTCTTTGGTGACACCAAACAAATTTTCATACTGACGATTAATCAGTAAATATCGGTAATCGAGATCGGTAACATAAATAATTGCTGGTGAGTGATCTAAAATCGATTGGAGTTCCTGTTTGCTCTCCCTGAGTTGGGTTTCTACCTGGCGACGTTGAGCAATTTCTCGAGCAAGTTTGGCAACAGTTTGCTGTAATTCTTGAGTACGTTCTCGAATTTTGAGTTCTAATTCTTGATTCAGTTGTTGGAGAGCTTCTTCGGCAAGTTTTCGTTCGGTAATATCTTCATAGGTTCCCAAAATACCGATGACATTACCCTCAGCATCGTGAAGGGGAACTTTATTGGTATCTAGCCAACGTTCTT
Source organism: Oscillatoria salina IIICB1 (assembly GCF_020144665.1). NCBI lineage: Bacteria > Bacillati > Cyanobacteriota > Cyanophyceae > Oscillatoriales > Oscillatoriaceae > Oscillatoria > Oscillatoria salina. The sequence continues at coordinate 42,749 of NZ_JAAHBQ010000026.1, forward strand.
GATTATTTGCTTGTAGTTGAGTTTCGGTGATGTTATATTCGGGTGTATTTGTGGTCATTACCCAGCGATCGCACTGACGATACCAATCTGATTCTGTTTTTGTCCAGGGAAGGTCGTAGTCGGTTTTACCGATAACTTGCTCTGGATGCTCAAAACCAGCAGCGCGCGCAAAGTTACAGTTGCAGCCTAAGTAAACGGAATTTCTGTCTTTCCAGAAGATAAATTGAGGAATATTATCCATTACCAACTGCAACATTTGCTGTTTTTCTCTCAAAGCAGTTTCGGCTTTTTTTCGTTCTTGGAGTTCAGTTTGGATTTGTTGATAAAGTTCGGCTTGATGAATGGCGATCGCGCAATGATCGGCGATATTTTTGACAAAGGCGATTTCTTCTACCGTCCATTCTCGTTCGCGATCGCATTCGTGTAAGCTAATTCCACCGATGTAAGTTTCTTGGTAGAGTAACGGTAAGATCGCGATCGCGCGAAGGTTACATCTTTTGGCTGATGTTTGGATTTCTGGAGATAAACTACTCTCAATTCGAGGTAAAACTAAAGCTTCCCCTCGAGCTAACTGAGTTTGGTAGTGAGTATAAAAATCGCAGTGAATGTCGATTAAACTATCTTCTTGTGAGGTAGCTTCCGAAACATGATCGATTGCGAGTTTTTGCTCTCCATCGGGTCGAAAAATTAAGCAGCGACTGACATTTAAGGCTTCGTGGAGTTGATTAACCGTAGTTTGGAGAATTTGGTCTAAATCCAATGTTCCTCGCATCGCTTGGACGATTTGATTAACTAAAGCTGCTTGTTTGGCTTGTAGTTTTAATTTGGTACAATTTTCTTCGAGTTCGGCAGTGCGCTGTTGTACTTGTTTTTCCAGTTCGGCGTTACGCTGGCGTAAAATTGTCGCTTTTTCTGTTTCTAGTTGACAAATTGATTTTTGAGCGCGTTTGAGTCTTTTATACATTTGAATGGGTTCGAGCGATCGCAATAATTCCATTTCGGTAATTATGTTCAATCCGATACCCCAATCCTGAGAAACTAAGAGTAGGGAGCGGCGATCGCTCTGCATTTGTTGATAAGCTTCCAGGAGAGAATCTCCTGGTTTTAATTGATGTCCCAATCTCCCCATGACTGTAGCGGCAGATATCTGGGCTAAATCCATTCCTAATGCCCAAGTTTGGATGATTTGGCGTTCGCTGATTATCCCCACTGGGAGAGAGTTTTCTCCGGTAATTACGACGCCAATCGCTTGATTTTCGGCACTCAATTGAGCGATATTTTCTACTGAGCTAGTCTCCGGGACAGAGATTACTGGAGATTTGCTTACTTCTCCCACCGTACCCAGTCGAAACAAGTTCATTAATTTTAAAGCATGGAGAATCGTTTTCGGGGTAATAATACCTAACAATTTGCCGCGCTCGTCGGTGATGGGTAAATGACGAATTTGATTCTGACGAAAAAGTAATAGTGGTGTCAAAATATTTTCTGCATCACCCAAACGCAAACTAATTTCAGATGGTTGGAATAAGTCCAGAAATTGCACCTTACTATCGAGTTTAATTCCCTTGGCGATCGCCCGAACTAGATCGCGATCGCTAAATACTCCGAGAAACTGCCCCGATTCTTTTACTACTACATAATTAGTTTCTCTCGGCGCTTCTAATTCATTACTTACCCAGTCATCTGTAACAATTCGCTCCGAATTTGCTCTGTCAAAGCCCATTAAAGAGACAACTTCCGCCAATTCGATCTCGGAGTTGACAACCGTAAAATCACGATTAATTGCTTGCTCTAAACTGGGTAAACTTAGTAATGAATCCTGAAATACCATGACCTTATTGACGATCCAAATCTATTTAATTCAACGCCGATTGGGGGAATTTTAAGCTACACTAACAACTGGACAAATATTTCCTTTTTTGGGAAAAATAATTTTAAAAACCGTCCCTGTTTGAGAATTAATTTCTATTTGACCCTCCAATTGATTTGTCAGATTAGTTACAAGCTGCAATCCCAATGATTCGCTCATTTCTAGATCGAAATCTGCTGGTAAACCGATCCCATTATCACTAACTTCTAAGTCAAGATAACCACGATTATCTGTTGTTAATTTAATATCGATTTTGCCTGCCTTTCCTTCCGGAAAAGCATATTTTAAAGAATTACAAATCAATTCATTAATAATTAATCCACAGGGAATTGCTGTATCTATATCAAAAAAGATTGGCTCAATTTTGACCTCCAAATCAATTCGATTAGATAAATATTGATAGGAACAGATGAGATTATTCACCAAACTTTTTATATATTCAGCCGCATCAATCTGAGCCAGACCTGAAGATTGATAAAGTTTTTCATGAATCAGCGACATCGACCTAACTCGGTTATAACTATCGCTCAAAACTGAAAGCACATCATGGTCTTTGATATACTCCGACTGCAATTTTAACAAACTAGAAATAATTTGCAGATTATTTTTAACTCGATGGTGAATTTCTTTAAGTAATACTTCCTTTTCTTGTAGAGATGCTTGGAGTTTTTTTTCGGCTTTTTTTTGCTCGGTAATATCGATCCCTACTGCGACAACCGCTTGACCCTGCTGATATTTTTGAGCGGCAATCAAATAATAACCTTGAATCTGCTTGCTCGTCGTTTCAATAACTTTTCGATCGGCTTGTCTATCGCTAAGAAAAAACTCTCTGATAAAATCAGCAAAATCCAGACTACTTTCTAAAAAACCTAATTTTTGACCAATAAAAGCTTCTGGAGGCTGATTAAAAATAGCACACAAATGGTGATTTACACCAATGTAGCACAAGTCAGAATTAACCCAAGAAACTAATCCTGGAACAGCGTCTAAAACTGCTTGGAGTTGGTCATTAACTTGTTGTACCGCTAACTCAGCTTGCTGTCTTTCTTCAACTTCTGCCAAGGCGCGATCTCTCATGAAACGATAATTTTGAGCTTGTTGTGTAAGATCGCTAACATCTTGAATAGAAACCAAAGCGTAGTATCCTCCTTCCGGTGCCGGTTCGGCAGTAACAGTAGTATGTTGAACTTGTAACTTTCCGTTAGGCAACCATGCCGGAATTAGATGTTTGTGCAGTTGAGAAGAGAAAATTGTTGGCGGACCGCCAGCAAAAATTTGCTTGAGACGACTAGCATATTTGGGCTCACTTAAATGAGGAAAAGATTGAGTAATATCAGTTCCCATAATTTTCGTTTTGGGGATCTTAGTCCAGTTTTCTAAACAACGATTCCAAAACAAGACGACAAAATCTTCGCGTAGGACACAGATTCCGATGGGAACGCGATCGAGAACGCTAAATTTTTCTACGGCTTTTTCTAGGCAATTCATTGCTGGTCATTAAAGGAGAGTTTTGGAGCGTTCGTTGATTAAGCTGGCGGATTGAGTAACTATTGTTTAGATTTAAACACAAATTTCGGACGCGATCGCGTTCATGAGTAAATCAAATGAGCCAACTTCAAAAATCAGGATAATATCACCCCGAATTTGGTATTGTTCGATGGCGAAGTGAGTTTGGGCTAAGAGGATCGTGTTCTGATGGTCACTTTGACTGGCGTGGAGTAAGTTCTTGACGGTATCTTCAATGTAGATCGGCAAATCATAGTCCAGGTTTTGATTGATTAAATTGCCAATCGAACCGATGACACTGTTAATTAAAATGTTACCTACTTCACTTAGGGTACTGATTTTCACGGCATCTAAATCTGGAGTTCCCGGTTCTTCACCTGTCAAGATTGCCGCTAACATCGAAGCGCTATCGGTGGGAAAAACTAATTCAGCAATACCAGAAAAAGAGCCGCTAAAGTCTTGGCGTACCGCAGCAATTTGTTCCAGACCAAGACGGTTTTCCATTTCTGTCTCTAACTCTAGTGGTGATTTAACTTTAATGTAAGGAACTTGCAAGCGGATGGAAGCTTCGAGCATTTCATTGAGTACGCTCGCCGCCCGTCCAACTCCAATATTCACGAGTTCCTGAATGGCATCAATTTGGTCGGCAGTTAAATTCATTGCGCCATCTCCTGGGGAGAAGTTAAAATTTGCTTGATTGTTTGGTGTAATTCTGCTGATTTTGGGGGCTTATTCAAAAATCCGCTTGCTCCTAAATCTAAGCAACGTTGGCGGACTCCCGCTTGAATGTCGGCGCTAACTACAATTACGGGGATTGTCAAGTTGCGATCGCGAATGGTTTCTAATACGCTAAATCCGTCCATGACAGGCATCAGTAAGTCTACCAGAATGCAGTCTGGATTCTGGGTTTGCGCCATTTCTAGTCCTTCTGCTCCGTTGGTTGCTTCGATGACTTGATAACCTTCTGCACTTAAGGCTTTACGCAACATCCGCCTAGTGAAGGCAGCATCATCAATAATTAAAATTAAGCTCATGGAATTCTTCCTTTGTTTGCGAGTAATTTTTTGAGATCCTTTTCTCAATAAATTGTTCCTTTGTTGCCATCGGAATGCTACCAACTATTTTTAACATAATTGCTTCAGAGCGAGCTTGAGTAGCAACACGGGAGTATTTGACTTTGATTTAAGTGTTCTTGCTGAGTCAAAAAACTATCCCCTTCACCAGCAAGATACGAGCTTTTGTAGGCTATATAATAAAGCTAGGCAAAGGTTCAGGAGCCAGAAAATCCTGCCTGTTCTAGCTTTTGTCAAGCTAATTAATATTCTGACCAGTTAAGCAACGAATTTCAATCGGCTTTATGCTTAAGTAAAAATGGATGAAGATATTCAGGCTTTTTTAGCAGATAATTCCGAAAATCTCGAACAAATTGAGCGGGATTTAGTGGCTTTGGAGCAAAATCCTAGCGATGGAGAATTGCTCGTTCGGATTTATCGTTCTCTGCATACAATCAAGGGAAATTGTGGCTTCATGGCTTTTACTAAGCTCGAAGCACTCACCCATGCGGGAGAAAACTTGCTCAGTCGCTTGCGAGATGAAGAGTTAGTTTTAAATGCCGAACTTACGAGTATTTTACTGCAACTTATTGATGCAATTCAACAAAGTTGTACCTGGATTGAAACTACTGGAGAAGAAGGGGATCTTGATTACTCAGAATTAATTCAAAGACTCAATAATTTACACTCAACAAATCCTTCTACTATATCACAAGTTTCGGAAAATTCTCAGCCTCTCTTCAGTATGTCCGGTTCGATACCTAGCGATCGTACGCAAACTATCGCTTTGACAAAAACCCAGATATATGATAAAGAAACTGAGTCAAACCAGCAAGTTAAAGAAGAGAAAACGCCGCGATCGCTAACAACTTCTCACAGCGTCCAATCGATTCGAGTGGACATTAATTTATTAGATAAATTGATGAATTTGGTAGGAGAGTTAGTATTAGTTCGCAATCAAATTTTGCAATTCGATCGCGATCGAGAGCGAGCAGACTTTGAAACCGCATCAGAGCATCTCAATCGGCTAACTACCGAATTACAAGAAGGAGTGATGAAAACTCGGATGCAGCCGATTAGCACGATTTGGAAGAAATTTCCGCGCGTAGTTAGAGATTTAGCGATCGCCTCTGATAAGCAAGTACAAGTACAGATGGAGGGGGAAGAAACTGAACTCGATAAAACCATCGTTGAGGCGATTAAAGATCCCTTAACCCATATTCTCCGCAACTGTATCGATCATGGCATCGAAACGCCTGATTTACGGCGACTATCCGGGAAACCAGAGTCAGGAAACTTATATTTACACGCTTCCCATGAAAGCGGCTACGTGAATATCAAAATTAGCGATGATGGTGCAGGTATCGATCCGGAAAAAGTGAAGCAAAAAGCACTAGCTTTAGAGTTAATTACTCTCGAAGAGTGTAATCGTTTGAGTGACACTGAAGCGATCGATTTAATTTTCCTACCGGGATTTTCCCTAGCGGAAAAAGTAACTCGCCTGTCGGGAAGGGGAGTGGGAATGGATGTAGTAAAAAGCAATATTGAAAAAGTTGGCGGTACCGTTGAAGTTCACAGCCAACGCCAGTTAGGAACTACATTCAAGTTGAAAATACCCCTCACCCTAGCAATTATACCCGCCTTGATTGTCAGCAGTGGTAGCGATCGCTACGCTATCCCTCAAATGAGCATCGCCGAATTAGTTCGTTTAGAAGGTGAAAAAGCTCATTCTAGCATCGAATATATTCATACTGCTCCTGTTTATCGTTTGCGAGGAAAGCTGTTACCTTTAGTTTATTTAAATCAAGAACTTCAGCTTGAAAAACAACCAGAAACAGAGGAAGAATTAAATATTGTTGTCGTTCAAAGCGAAACTCCTTTCGGCTTAGTTGTGGATGGGATCGATGATATTCAAGAAATTGTCGTTAAACCCCTGGGAAAACTGCTGAAAGATACGCCTTTTTTTGGTGGCGTAACGATTCTCGGAGATGGCAATGTTGCTTTAATTTTAGATCTGAATCGCATCGCTCAACATTCTGGCGTCCTTGCCGAAACACAAATTAAAGCTCACTTAGAATCAGAAACCGCACAGCAGGAGGACGATCGCCAAATGCTCTTACTATTTGAGGGCTCGCCTGAAAGTCGCATGGCTATTCCCTTAGCAATGGTTTTGCGTTTGGAAGAAATTCCCCATACTGCTGTCGAAAAAATTGGCGATCGCGTCGCAATTCAATATCGCTCTTCGATTCTACCATTAATTGATTTAGCTAGCATTTTCAGCAGTCAATTGTTAAGCGTTAATAATCCCCAACTAGACTCTTTAATTACTCATAATCATAGTCAAGATCGAGCCTTGCCAAAAACTCGCTCATCCTTACTCGAAAATGAAATTTTACAAATCGTAGTTGTAGCTTGCCAAAATGGACAAACAGTAGGCTTAGTAGTTCAGCAAATCATCGATATTGCGATGGAAAAGATCGCCGTTACTGGTGCGGCAACTCGTCCCGGAATTGAGGCGATCGCAGTTATTCAAAATCAAGTTACGGAAATTTTAGACCTGTCCGCAATTACTCAGCAATTTCTTGAGAATTCCCGTCAATTTTATTGATTTTTACCATGACTGAGACTCACCAATTTTGTACCTTTTATTTGGCTCATCTTTTCTTAGGTTTAGAAGTAAATAAAGTTCAAGAAGTCATTCGCTATCAATCAATAACTAGAGTACCTTTAGCACCTCCAGCCGTGCGAGGATTAATTAATTTACGCGGACAAATTATTCCCGCTATCGATTTAAGAAAATGTCTAGATTTATCAGCATCTCAGTCAGTTGCTGAAAAGAAGAAAAGCAAGAGAGAAACTTTTGCTAAAGCGAGCGCTTTAATTGATTTCTTTCCTCAAACAGAACAACTTCCTTTGAATGTAGTGATGCAAGCCGATGACGAGATATTTAGTTTACTTGTTGACGAAGTTGGCGAAGTTCTAGAAATTAGCGATCGCTATTTTGAATATCCTCCTGAAATCCTCAAAGGTGAAGCTAGAGAATTGATCTGCGGTGCTTATAAGCTAGCCGACAAACTGTTACTAATCCTCGACATCAACAAAGTTATAGAAGTCGCCCAAGCATCCCAGAAAGTTAGGAAAAAGCACGAAAAATAAACCGTAAATTAATTAGGCAAGATCGAACTATGATTAATGACAAACTAAGCAAATTTAAAAATCTTCTTTCTAGGGCAAATCCCAATATGCAAATTCAACGCTCGATTGAAAAATTACCTGAATCAGCTTCACAACTAGAAGCAAACAATTCTGATAAGACGATGATTACTCAAGCCGAGTTTAACGAACTACTTGCGGCTTTGAAAAGTGCTAGAGACGGCGATTTCAGCGTGAGATTATCAGAAAATAATGGCTGGGGGGAAATAGCCGCAGTATTTAACGAATTAATCCAATTAAACCAAAATCTAACTAATGAAATTGTCCACCTCAATCAAGAAGTTGGCGAAGAAGGAAACTTAAGCCAAAAAATGGTAATGATTTCGGCAAAAGGTGACTGGAAAATTAGAGTTACAGCTATTAATAACTTAGTGGAAAATCTCAGTCAACCAATCAGAAAAACCGAGCAAATATTAACCACAGTAATAGCAGGTAATTTATCTACCAAAATGCTCGAACAAATTAACGGGCGATCGCTCCAAGGAAATTTACTCAAACTTAGCCAAACAACCAACCAATTAATTGACAATATCTCTACCTATTATACAGCAAAAAATCGCGTCGCCAAGCAGATTAGTGAATCAGGAAATCTAAGTAGTAAAGCTGTGGTTGAAGGAGCCACAGGTATCTGGAAAGACCTCACAGAAAATATTAACCAGATAGCTGCCAACCTCAAAGAAGAAGTGCAGAATATTAATAACATGATTTTAGCGATCGCGCAAGGCGACCTCTCCCAAAAAGTTGGCACCAAAACCGTTGGTGACTTTAAAGAATTAACCGATAACGTCAACTTAATGACCGCAAATTTAACCGAATCAGTAAAAAAAATTGCCACCGTCGCTCAAGCACTTGCTCGTACTTCTGAAGACTTAACCGAAGTCAGCCAACAGATTCAAGACAATGCCGAACACACATCCGGACAAGCTAATTCTGCTTCAACTTATGCCGATGAAGTTAACTTAAATGCTCAAATAGTTGCCACTGGTGTAGAAGAAATGAGTGCTAGTATCAAAGAAATTGCTAAAAGTTCGGCTGATGCAGCAAGAGTAGCAACTAATGCAGTAAAAATGACCGAAACCACCAACCAAACAATTGCCAAATTAGGACAAAGTAGCGTAGAAATTGGCAAAGTTATTAAAGTAATTACTTCTATCGCTCAACAAACTAATTTACTCGCCTTAAATGCCACAATTGAAGCCGCAAGAGCCGGAGAAGCAGGTAAAGGTTTCGCCGTCGTTGCTAACGAAGTCAAAGAATTAGCCAAACAAACCGCCAAAGCCACTGAAGATATTAGCCAAAAGATCGAAACTATCCAAACTGATACAAAAAGTTCCGTAGAAGCGATCGCCCAAATTACGGCAATTATTAACCAAATTAACGACTTCCAAAATACCATTGCTAGCGCCGTAGAAGAACAAACAGCAACAACCAATGAAATTGCCCGAAACGTTGCTGGCGCAGCGAGTGGCACATCAGAAATTGCCAATAATATTACCAGCGTTGCTGAAGCCGCTCAAAGTACCACTGCCGTAGCTAGTAAAACATTCAAATCAGCCGATAAACTAGCTAAATTAGCAGCAGAATTGCAAGCATTAGTCAGCCAGTTTAAATATTAAGGATCGAATCGCTAATGCGTAAAATTCGCCTCTTGATTGTTGATGATTCAGTAGTTGTGCGTCGCCGGGTAAGCGAGGTACTAGCGAACGATCCTGCTTTAGAAATTGCTGGAGTTGCAGCTAATGGTCAAATAGCCCTAGCGAAGATTCCTCAAGTCAAGCCAGATCTGGTTATTCTCGATCTTGAAATGCCAGAAATGGATGGATTAGAAACTTTAGCAGCTATTCGACAAACCTATCCTCATTTACCCACAATTATGTTCAGCGCTTTTACCGAAAAAGGAGCGACTGCAACCCTAGAAGCACTTTCTTTAGGAGCAAAAGATTATGTAACCAAACCCTTGAAAATGGGCAGTATGGAAGCAGCTAATCAACATTTGCGTCAGGAACTAATTCCTAAAATCAAAGTGTTTTGTGCTGACCAATTGAAAACTTATCAACCGAGTTGGAATAGAAAATTCAAAATTACCAATCGGCAGTTAAAAGCCTCAATCAGGAAACTAAATTCAGTCAAAATCGTAGCGATCGGCGTATCAACTGGAGGTCCTAACGCCCTAGCTACGATTTTACCTGAGTTTCCCGCCGATTTTCCCGTGCCAATTGTCATTGTCCAACATATGCCGCCGATTTTCACCAAACGCCTAGCCGCACGATTGACTGCACAATCTCAAATCCCGGTTTTAGAAGGATTTGACGGCGCGAAATTAGAGCCAGGTAAAGCTTGGATTGCTCCTGGGGATTTTCACATCACTGTCGAACGCCAAGGCGCGATCGCGCAACTACGCACGAATCAAGACTCGCCCGAAAACTCTTGTCGTCCGGCGGTGGATGTCCTTTTTCGTTCTCTGGCTGACATCTATGGAGCCGGAGTGCTAGCGATCGTCCTAACGGGTATGGGACAAGATGGTTTCCGGGGCTGCGAATCTATCCACGAAGCAGGAGGACAAATTTTCGTCCAGGATGAAGATAGCAGCGTTGTCTGGGGAATGCCGGGAATCGTGGCTAAAGCAGGTTTAGCAGATCGAGTGCTGTCTTTAGAGCAAATAGCAACTGAAATTATGGCATCTGTTGATTGGTGATTGCTGTGATTTTTCCTAATTTTTAATTAAACTAAAATTTCAAGGATGTTTTTATGGATATTCTGCCAATTTTGACAACTAGTATCGCAATTTTCCAATTAAGTCATCTAAGTTTTGTTAGTGGTTTAGGTACTGTTTTATTAGCAGGTCTTCTTCTGCCCATTTTCTACAAAAAAACTCAAAAACAAGATCGATTGCAGCAACAAATTGAGGTGATTTCCCAAGCTATCAGCGAGATTGCTAATGGTAAACTAGATACACGTATACCTCAATCAGAGGTAAACAATTCGCTTCGAGAGCTAGCTGCCAATATTAACCAAATGACTGCTCAATTGGCACAACGAGTGACAGAGTTAAGTAACCAACAAGCCGAAGCAAACTTGAAAGACTTGACTATCGAGCAAGCGAGATTGATGCAAGAAATCAAAAATCGCCAAAACGTTCTCGATGAAGCGGCGATCGTCAGCGAGACAGATCGCAAAGGAAATATTACTTTTGTCAATGATAAGTTTTGCGAAATTTCTGGTTATAGCCGCGAAGAGTTGATGGGAAAAAATCACCGCCTTGTTAATTCTAGTTATCACTCGAAAGAGTTTTTCAAAGATTTTTGGGCGACTATTTCCAGTGGTAAAATTTGGAAGGGTGAAATTAAAAATAAGCGAAAAAATGGTTCATTTTATTGGGTAGATTCAACCATTGCGCCCATCTTTGACGAGAAAGGCAAAATTGTTAAATATATTGGCATCCGTTTTGAGATTACTCAACAAAAAGAAGCAGCAGAATCCTTAGAAAAACTTGCCGAAGAACGCAAAAATGAAGCAGATTCATTAATGAAACAAGTCCGGAAAATGTCTGAGGAAATCAAAGGAGCAGCCAAGGGGGATTTAACAGTTCAAGCCCAAGTTGATAACGAAATTTTAGGCACGCTAGCAGAGTCGTTTAATTACTTAGTTGGTTCGTTGCGGAAGATTGTGATTGATATTCAAGAGGCAACTTTTCAAGTAAATCAAGCTACGACTGCCTCGGTTGGCGATACTACTGAATTAGCTCAACAAGCTCGGACTCAAGCATCACAAATTGAAGCGACTTTACGTCAGTTAGAGCGAATTATTAGCTCGATTAAAGATGTTTCTGAAGCAGCTACACGAGCGGAACAAGTTACTCAACAAGCTGCTCAAACTGCGGAAACTGGAGGTAAAGCTGTTGATAGAACTGTCGAGGGAATTAATCAACTTCGCCAAACAATTGCCGAAACATCTGAAATGATGAATTGTTTGGGTGAAGGTTCGCGTCAAATTGGCAAAATTGTGGTTTCTATTTCTGAAATTGCTTCTCAAACTAATTTACTTGCTCTCAATGCTACTATTGAAGCTGCACGAGCTGGAGAACAAGGAAAAGGTTTTGCTGTCGTTGCTGAAGAAGTTCGCAAGTTAGCTAAACGTTCTGCGGCTGCTACTGAAGAAATTGCCGAAATTGTTCGCACAATTCAAGAGGAAATTAGTCGGGTAATGGTGGCAATGGAGTCGGGAAATGAACAGGTAGTGGAAGGAACCCAAATTGCGGCGGCTGCTAAAACTAATCTGAATGCGATTATTGAAGTTAGCTACGAAATTAATGCTTTAGTACAAAATATTACTTCTGCTAGTCAGAAGCAGACTATTGCTGCTGAGGAAATTGCTGCTAGTGTTACTCAAGTGAATGCTATTTCGACCACAACTGCTCGAAAAGCAGAGGAGGTAACAATTTCTTTAGATGGGTTGGCGGTTGTGGTTAATCAACTTCAAAGTTCGGTCACTAATTTTCGCTCGCAATCGTGATGGAATTTTTGGCTCTGGTAGAGTTAATTCAACTAATTTAATAAGTAACCAATTTTAGATGTCTATTAACAGTTGTGATTTCAACTATCTTCGCCAACTGATGCGTCAATATTCCTCGATGGTGTTAGATAGCGACAAAGCCTATTTAGCTGAGTTACGCTTGGCTCCTTTAGTGGCTAAGATGAAGTTAAATTCTCTTGGTGAGTTAATAAGTAAGTTACAAACTCAACCTTTAAGTCGCTTGCATATCGAAGTCGTGGAAGCGATGCTTTTGACTGAGACATCTTTTTTTCGGGATGGATATCCTTTTGAGGCGATCGCTAAATTTATCTTACCTCAGTTAATCTCTAACCAACGAGGAAAACGCCGTTTAAATGTTTGGTGTGCGGCTTGTTCGAGCGGTCAAGAACCTTATAGTCTTGCGATGCTGTTATGCGAACATTTTCCGGAACTTGCTCATGGTCAAGTTCAATTACTGGCTACTGATTTGTCTAGTAAAATGCTCGATCGCGCTCGTGAAGGAAGCTATAGTCAGGTAGAAATTGCCCGAGGACTACCTAAACAATTGCTGATGAATTATTTCCACAATTCAGGTTATGAATGGCAACTTAAAGATTGTATTCGCGAGATGGTCGAATTCCGCCAAATGAATTTAGTAACTGATTCTTTGACACAATCCTTTTTTGATATTATCTTTTTGCGCAATGTGCTGATTTATTTTGATGTGGAAACGAAAAAAAAAGTTTTGGATAAGGTTAAACAAGTTCTTTCACCTCATGGTTATTTATTTCTTGGTAGTGGAGAAACTACGCTTAATTTAGATGACTCGTTTCAGCAGTTGCAATTTAATAAAGCTGTTTTTTACAAACTGCGTAGTTAGTCAAGTTTGGGAAATTGTCGCGAGCGCACATCAGCCGCATAATTTTCGACGGCTTGGGTAACAATCGGGCGCAAGTTAGTGTAAGTTTTAGCAAAGGGTGGTTGTTTTTTGGTCAGTCCGAGTAAGTCAGCAGTGACTAACACTTGTCCGTCACAGTCAACACCAGCACCAATGCCAATGGTGGGAATGGCTAATTTAGCCGTAATTTCTGCGGCGAGATCGTGGGGAATATGTTCTAAGATAATTGCAAAGGCACCTGCTTGAGCAAGAGCGATCGCTTCATTCATTATTCTCGATCGCGCTAAGTCAGTATTTCCCTGTTGCTTATATCCCAAGCGATGTACAGACTGAGGAGTTAAACCAACATGACCCATCACGGGAATACCAGCAGTAGTTAATTTTGCCACGGTTTCCGCGATCGCTGGATATCCTCCTTCTAATTTTATGGCTTTAGCATTTGTTTCTTTTAAGATTCGTCCGGCGGAATGTAGCGCTTGGGCGGCACTTTCTTGATAGCTTAAAAAAGGCAAATCGCAAACAACTAAGGCTTGTTTTACCCCCCGACACACTGCGGCTGCGTGGTGAATCATTTGATCTAAAGTTACCGGGAGAGTCGTTTGATGTCCCAAAGCTACCGTCGCCAGAGAATCTCCCACTAAAATTAAGTCTACCCCCGCCTCGTCCAAAATTTCGGCGATCGGGTAATCCCACGCGGTGAGTACCACTATTTCACGTCCTTGTTGTTTCCATTTAATGAGTTGTTTGATTGTAATTGACATTTTGGAATTGATAATTAGTGATTGGCGATTGGGTTCAGTTATCAGTAGAGATTGGAGACAAGAAGCAATTAGCGAATAAACTGGTCACTGGTAACTGTTCGCTGGTAACTGGTAACTGGTAACTGTTCACCGATCTTAATAATCTACGGGGGCTTCTCGAACAAAAGCTAGGTGCGGTCTAACTCTACCTGTAGTCAGACTAACCCAAGCTAATCCTTCGCTGGTTCCCACCCAAAGTTTATTTCCGGTATCTGGCGAAAGGGAAAGAATTTTTTGTGATGGTAAATTGGGAACTACACCGAGGACTGCGCCGCTATCTGCTTTTATTTTCAATAAACCAGAAGTAGTTCCTACCCAAACGCTAGTATCTTCAGCAAAGCGGACGCTGGTGACATTGCGTCCTCGCAGTGGGGTAACAGAACGCAAGATTTCGCGAGTTTCTGGGTCAATAACTAATAAACTATTGGGAGTTCCTACCCAGAGCAGTCCGTCAGGTGCGGTGGTCATCGTTTGTACTAAACCGCCAGGAATGTTACTGATGCGACCGATAACAAAAGCACTAGCGGTATCTACTCTAACTAAACCTTCCAGAGTTCCTACCCACAATTGACCTTGATTATCGAGAGTCATGGCGTTGGCGCTAATACCGGGAAGTTCTTGGAGAGTAGTGATTAATAATCCTTGGTCAGGACTAATTAAAGAAAGTCCGCGATCGCTACCTACCCACAAATAACCTCGGTTATCGACTAATAATGATAATACTCGATTAGAAGGTAAGCGGAAATTTTGCAGAGAAATTTGATTCGTAATTCGATCGATTCGCGCTAAACCGTCGTAAGTTCCTACCCAAATCCTTCCTACTTTATCTTGGGCAAGGGAACCAATGCGATAATTAGGCAAGGAAACTCTCGCGAGAATTCGTCCTGTGTTCGGGTCAATGCGTGTTAGCTCTAACCAAGAACCGACCCACAAATTACCTGTATAATCTTCTTGCAAAGCTGTTACCCGAAAATCTCGCTCCGCAGGTTGGAGTTCTTCTCGGACTCGTTCGGGGGGTAAAGGTTGTTGGCGTGGCGGTGGTGCCGTGTCAGGATAACTAGGAACGAACACTTCCGGATTTTGTGCTGCTACCTGAGTGTAAATCGGTAAACTCCACACTAATAGTGTCGCAGCGATGGGGTAGAACCCACCGCCCCAAAGGAATCTCGCCAAACTTTTACGCGGATTTGTTTTGACCATAACTTTCGGGTCTTATGGCAAGGGACATTTTTATTGTATCTGAGTGCCAGTGACGTTCTCATCTGGTTGGGATTTTTTGAAAGAATAAATATTAAACCAAATTTCTGTCAACTCTACCTGGAAGCTTTTACCCCCCACCCCTAATCTATCTATCTTGAGTAGGATGCCTCTATTGCTGAGTTTTTGCGAGTAATCACTCACGCCAGTGATTGAGATCGCTAACTCTAACTTGTATTATCACTGAAAATCTTTTCGATTCAGGCGACTCTATATTATAGATTGATTTCTGAACTTTCCTCACATGATTTGCTCAACACCTACTCCTACTTTTGAATTTCCCAATTCCCAATCTTGTTACAAACTAGCAAGAAAATACTATAATTTTGGTCAATTTGCAGATGCGATCGAACTTTTATCTGTTATACTTTCTCTCCATCCTAACTGTGCCAAAATTTTGAATAAGCGAGGTAATGCTTACCATAAGTTAGGTAGATACACCGAAGCACTTGCTGACTACGATCGCGTTGTCGAAATTCAACCTAATTCGGCACAAGCTTGGCATAATCGCGCTCGAACCTTGACAAAATTAGCTAAATATGCTGAAGCTTTGCAATCGAGTAATCGCGCGATCGCTCTCAACCCTAATTATGCCCAAGCTTGGAGAAGTAGAGGAATCGCCTTAGCTTATTTAAAACGTTACGAAGGCGCGATCGCTTGTTTTGAAGCTGCTTTGAAACTCGATCCCAATTTAAAAGCAGCAAAACTTCATCGGGAAAGTTGTCAAAAAAAAGTACCTCACTCAAAAAACAAAATGCTTTCAGTGACTACTTAGAAACCTTGTTCGTCACCAAACTGTCTAAGCAAAGCCCAAAGTTAACTAGTGTCGGTAGGTTGTCAGATTGTGTTAATTTTATAAGAGGAAAGTTTCAACAAAAATTTCTCCCCATCCCGAGGAGAAATTTTTTTTAGCTGACATTAACAGCAATATTTAAACTAACTCGATCCTACCGATAAACTTGCACGAAAAAATCTTTCTAGAGCTTCGCGAAGGATTTCTGCCTCAATCACTTCAATTATGATAATCGCGCTCGTGGGATGCGCTGGGAGAAATACCTAGGGGAATTAGCAGCGTTACCTTGGACAATTGTTAATTGCCAAAATAATCAACAATTGTAAATATTTGTCGATTGAGGCTACAATCTTTGCTAATACGCCGATAAACTAAGCAAAGTGCGAGTAGATACTGCTTTTTTCCGGCAGAAAAAAACTATGGTTGTGTGACTGCATGATTCCGTTGCAATTAACTCTAAAAAACTTTTTGAGCTATCGAGACGCAACTTTGGACTTTCGGGGGTTGCATACGGCTTGTATTTGTGGTGCTAATGGTGCAGGGAAGTCATCGCTGCTGGAAGCAATTACCTGGGCGGTTTGGGGTCAAAGTCGAGCTGCGACAGAAGATGATGTAATTAATACTGGGGCGAAAGATGTCCGGGTAGATTTCACTTTTATCAATAATAATCAAGTTTATAAGATAATTCGTAGTCGGACGAGAGGGCGAAGTGCGGCGTTAGAGTTTCAAGTGGAAAGTGGTGGCGGTTTTCGCTCTATTAGTGGTAAAGGTGTTAAAGATACGCAGGAGCAAATTTTAGGGCAAATTAGGTTGGATTACGATACTTTTATTAATTCGGCTTATTTGCGTCAGGGACGGGCTGATGAGTTCATGTCTCGTCGTCCGAATGAACGTAAGCAAATTTTGGCAGATTTGCTGAAGTTAAGTCAATATGAGGAGTTGGCGGAGAAAGCTAAGGATTTATCGAAGCAGTATAAGGGACAAGCTGAGGAGTTGGAGCAAAGTTTGCAGGTTTTGGTGCAACAACTTCAAGAAAAAGAAGATTTGATTGAGGAACGAACTAGTCTAGATGCAGAATTAGAACAATTGCAAAAATTGCACGATCGCGATTTGGTGCGGCTCCAAGAGTTACAATTGGTGGCGAATGAGATTAAAACTTGGGAACAACAGTTAAGTTGGCATCAAGATCGCTATCGCCATCATACTCAAGATTGCGATCGCTTAACTAAGGATTGTCTTTCGCTACAAGGTCGTTTGTCGGAGTTAGAAAAGTTTCTCGCGCAAGAAACGGAAATTGTTGCTGGATATCAACGTTTGCAAAGTTTACAAGCCCAAGAAGCTAGTTTGAGCGATAAATTTCAAGCTTATCAAGATGCTCAACAACAAAAACAGCAGCGACAACAACAGTTAACTGAAAAAATTAATCAAGTAAATCTGGAAATTAAACAAACTCAAACTCACTTAGAAGCTTTAGAACAACAAGAGTTAGAAATTGAAGAAGTTCTCAGTCATTCGGATGAAGTCGCTGCGGCTTTAGAAAAATTATCTCACCATCGCCGCAATTTACAAAAACTTGACGAAGTGCAATTGCAAGTAGCTCCTTTATTACAGCAGCGCAACAGGATTGAAAATGAAATAAATCAAGCGCGAGCGACATTAAATGCTAGGTTAGAACAATTGCATAGTTCGGAAAGGGAATTACAATTAGAAGCTTCAGAAGTTCCCGGAATGAAATCAAAAGTTGTGGCTGTCGATCTGCAAATTGGCGAGTTAGATAAAAAGCGAGTTTATCAACAGCGAGTGTTAGAAAAAGGACAAGAAAGAGGGAAATTTCAGGAACGTTTGCAAGAGAATCAACGGGTTTACGAAAAACAACTAGGGGAACTTCAGCAAAAACTGGAAATGTTGCAAACTCCGGGTGCAGTTTGTCCGTTGTGCGATCGCCCTCTAGACGAACATTATCGCAACCATGTGATTAACAAAACTCAAACTCAACAGGATGAGATTCAACAGCAATTTTGGGCGATTCGGGAACAAATGGCGGTCTGCGAACGAGAATTGCAGGTATTACGGGCGGAATATGCGAAGTTATCGAAGGAATTAGCTGGTTATGATTCTTTGCAACAGCAATTGGGACAACTGGAAGCGCAATTGGATAGTAAAATAGGTTTGCGAGAGCGATTGCAACAAATTGTGACACAAAAAGAAGAGATTGAGAGATCGCTAAATCTGGGTAGTTACGCTCTCGATTTACAAGCAAAATTAGCCTCACTCGATCGCCGATTAGCAGAGTTGAATTATGACGAACAAACTCATGCTTTGGTGAGGGGAGAGGTAAATAATTGGCGTTGGGCAGAAATTCGTCAAGCTAAGTTAGATGACGCGCAAAAAAGATTAGCTGCTTTGCAGGCGCAAAAACCGCAACTAAAGCAACGTATTGAGGGACTAGAAAATGCGATCGCCCAGTTACGTCAAAGTTCGGAAATTCAGCAGGAAATTGAACGCCTCGATCGCTATTTGGCGGAATTGGGTTACAATCGACAAACTCATAATCAGATTATCGAACAGTGTCGTCAGGCGCAAGCATGGGAATTACCTTACCAAAAATTAGCACAATCAAAGCAAGATTATCCGAAATTAGCGGCAGATTTGCAACAATTAGAGCAAATGTTACAAGTGCGACTTGCTGACAAAGAAAATATGAAGTTAGAGTTAGATAATTTGGTCGCGCAAAGGCAAGAAATGCAAGATGTTAGACCGGAAATTAGTTGTTTAGAAGAGCAAATTTCGCAAAAAAGACAACAGTTAGATCGCGCGATCGCCCAGCAAGGACGTTTAGAACAAGCTCTGATTCAAATCGAAACTTTAGAGCAACAATACGCACAATCTCAACAGCGTTTGCAAGCAGTACGCAAGCAATATCGAGTTTATCAAGAATTGGCGATCGCGTTTGGGAAAAAGGGTATTCAAGCGTTGATGATTGAGAATATTTTGCCCCAATTAGAAGCACAAACTAACCAAATTTTAGCTCGACTTACTGGCAATCAGTTGCACGTCCAATTTATTACTCAAAAAGTAGGACGCAGCAGTCGCTCGAAGAAAAAAGCTAAGACTATTGATACTTTAGAAATCTTAATTGCTGATGCTAGAGGTACTCGCCCTTATGAAACTTATTCTGGTGGCGAATCATTTCGGATTAATTTTGCGATTCGTTTGGCTTTAGCAAGATTGTTAGCTCAGCGAGCAGGAACGGCTTTACAAATGTTAATTGTAGATGAAGGTTTTGGGACGCAAGATGCGGAAGGTTGCGAAAGATTGATTGCGGCAATTAACGCGATCGCTGCCGATTTTCAGTGTATCTTAACTGTGACTCATATGCCTCAATTTAAAGAAGCTTTTCAAACTCGTGTGGAAGTCTACAAAACTCAAGCTGGTTCTCAACTGAAATTGTTAAATTAAGCTTTTTCGGAAAAATAACCACCAAAAAATGTACAATGTAATCAAGTTGCATAAGCATCTATCTTGAGGATTAAATTTTCCCAAACAGAAAAAAAAATGCTTTTATTATATCAAGTTTTAGCTAAATTAAAGGAGAGTTAACCCAACCTATTTGGGAAAATTTTGTACGGTTAATACTACTATACATTTGAAAAAATGTTAATTAAACTGTCAACCAAGAAGCCAAAAGCTGCGGTCAAAAAACCGACCAAAGCTAGAGGTTAAATAGTCAAGTTATCGTAATATGCTTGTCTTTCCTATTCAAAGGAGAGCATTAGTAGCTAGTGTTAGTCATCCTTGCGAGAAAGGACGAATATATAACTCCTGTAATCGCCATGAATGTAACTAACTAACTTGCTTTTGATATTGGAGGAAAATATGGTCAATAACTCCTGTCCTTGTTGTGGTGCTACGCTACAACGCGATGCGAGAAAGAGCGATCGCTCTTGGTATTGTACCTCTTGTAAACAGGAAATACCGGGAACGGTTGTAGACCGAATCTTACTCAGTAAGAGCTTATTTTACAATCTCGCTCCGAGAAAAGTTCGTGGGTCGAGTTTGGCTTAAAGGAGGAATTTATTAACTGTTAGCTAGATAATTCGGGTGGGTTTTGCCCACCCAATAATGAAGAGCGAATATCTTGATAAAATTGCTGAAAATATTCGACGGAAACACCAAATCTCCACAAAAAACAGCTCGAAAAAACGCAGCGATCGCTAAATTCCCCAGACAGAAAACATACATTTAGGTTCGATCCGAGGAGCTATCTGCGGCACCGAAAACTAAAGTTTGTAGCAACAACCAAACCGCCCATCCTACTCCTAAAATTAATACCATTAGCAACAAAGGAGCTAAACCCGCAAAAGGAGCGAGGACGAGTAATAGCAAAAAGGTAATTAAGATTATTGTCAGTATTGGGTTATTCATTGAGATTGAAATTAGCATTCTTGCCTCGATGATAACCAAGTCAGACTTTTCCTTACTCTTTCCTATTGCGTATCTTTGTTTTCGGTACCTGAAGAGGATTCTCGATCGCAAACTTGCTTCCCTGCTATAGTTGGTGTCG
>NZ_JAAHBQ010000027.1 GCF_020144665.1 Oscillatoria salina IIICB1
ATTACGCTTTCTTTGTCGAAAATTATCGATCGCTGGTGGTAAATGCGGCTACGTGAATTAAAGCCATTCTGCGGCGGTTTGCTTTTGAAGGCTAACTAACTCTTCTCGTAAGGAAACCCAATCTATTTCTTTTGCGGGTAAATCTTGAAGTAATTTTCCTTCTTGGAGATAAAGGACGCGATCGCTCTTGCTTTCGATTAACTCTAACTGATGATTGACCATTATTACTGTCATTTCACTAGTTAGAGTTAAATCGGTTAATATTTCTAGCAGATGATTTGCTCGACCAAAATCTAATGCGGAAGTTGGTTCGTCAAGCAAGAGTATTTTGGGTTGCATAATTAAGCCTCGGGCGATCGCTACTAATTGTCTTTGTCCTAAAGAAAGTTGTAGTTCGTGACGATCTAACCATTCTTCGGGTATATTTAACCGCCCTACCCAATATCTTACTCGTTCCTTGATTTCTTCTTTTCCTAGCTGTTGTAAAATCAAGGGATAAGCTAAGGCTTCGTCAATTCTCATTCCTAGTAGTTTTGGTTCTTGCAGCACTAAAACTATTTGTTGACGTAGTTGGGTCACAGGTATTTTTTGATAATCTTGGTTTTCCAGATAAATTTTGCCTGTAGTGGGTTCGTTCAATCGATTTAAAAGGCGCAATAAAGAAGTTTTTCCACTACCAGAAGCGCCAACAATTGTCAAAAATTTTCCTTTGTCAATTGCCAAAGAAAGATCGTGCAAAAGATAAGCAGAACCAATTGAAGCAGCCAAAGATACTTGTTCTAGCTGTAAAAGCGGAAAATTGTTCGATGTCTGGCGATCGCGCATAATTTAGTTATAAGTTATCAGGATCTATCCCCATTTCTCTTAATTTAGCTGCCAAGGCTTGGGCTTGCTGCTGGGCGGCTTGGGCTTGCTGCTGGGCGGCTTGGGCTTGCTGCTGGGCGGCTTGGGCTTCCTGTTGCGCCATTTCCGCTTCGCGTTGCGCGGCTTCTTCTGGTAAAGGAACTAAATTACCTGACTCATCATAAAACCTCAGCCAAACAGCAGTTTCGCGGTCGATCGTTCCTTCCCAAGTTCCCAACCAATAACCAAGACGCTGACACCAAAGCCAACCTCGTTCATTTGGCTGTAATTCTTGATAACCATTACCAGGATCTAAATGCCAACCTTGTAAGGAGTCAGGATCGAACGGATCGTAAATAAAATAATTTGGAGTACGAAATACTTGTTCGTAAATATCCTTTTTCGGACCTTTGTCAATTCTAGCGGTACTTGGTGACATTAGTTCCACGATTACATCTGGGTAACGACCATTTTCTTCCCAAACAACCCAACCTTGGCGATCGTTTCTTCCATCAACGTTTAACACAGCAAAAAAATCAGGTCCTTTGAAATCCCGATTACGAGCTTGGCTGCTGCTATAGTAAATAAACATATTGCCCCCAGTGAAAAAATTACTGATATCGCTATATCCTTGTTGTAGCGATCGAATGAGGACATTCATGGCAATGCGGTGGCGGTTACTTTCCAAGGGTTCTCCATCATCAAAAATTAAATCTGTAGGAGGCATTGGGGGTTCCCAATCATCTTCTACCCAAATATTTTCTGGAGTAGTAAGAGAGATTTTTTCGGGATTAGTTTCGACACTCATAAAATTAACCTCTTCTCTGATTTTAGGCGATTATTATCGGCGTTTAAGTTATTAAATTTGTTGTCAAAGCATTGACAATTGTCCAGGCATCAACAAATAACAAAAAGATAGTAAATACTAACAAAATTAAGTACATCCAAGGTTGAGATAAAGGACGAATATCGCTGGTATCAATTCCTGTTTTGATTTCCACTAATTTTAGCAAACGAGCAAATCCTACCACTCGCATTGGCAATAAATAAGCCTTTTCTTGAGACTTACTCGTAAAATAATAAACTAACCCACCTTGTCCAGTGGTACGCATTTTTAAATCTTTGATTTCCGACCAATTTAACTCCCAACCTTGACGAAAAAATTTAGGAAACCAACGCGGATAAGTTACTTTAATTTGGTCGTCAGTTAAAATTACTCGTTCGCTTAAAGCACCAGACAATAAGATTAAACCAATGCTAATCCCTAGCCAAAGTAAAGCTGGTGGTACAGGACTAGCAACAACTTTAGCTAAAAATGGTAAGGGAATTGTCAGCGCGATGTATAAACTTAATAAAGTAAGGCAAATTAAAGGAGAAATGCGAAAGCTCGCAGAATTTGATAAATTTGATTCAGCTTGATTTAGTGACATGATTAATAATTTTTATTAAATCTGGCTTGACTTAAAGACTTATTTGCTTAAAGAATTTCGTCTTGACCTAATTTAAGTTTATATTTATTCACGATTAGCCGAGATAAATGAACGAAGATACTTCTAATCAAATTTGGCTCTACGATACAACTCTCAGAGATGGTTCTCAACGCGAAGGGCTATCTTTATCATTGGAAGATAAATTAAGAATCGCCCATAAGCTTGATGAAATGGGTATTCCTTTCATTGAGGGAGGGTGGCCCGGAGCGAATCCGAAAGATGTACAATTTTTCTGGAAGCTGAAGGAAGAACCTCTCAAACAAGCGGAAGTGGTGGCTTTTTGTTCAACCCGCCGTCCCCAGAAAAATGTGGCTGAAGATCCGATGCTGCAAGCGATTTTAGCGGCTGGAACGCGCTGGGTGACGATTTTCGGGAAATCCTGGGATTTGCACGTTACCGAAGGTTTAAACACGACTTTAGCCGAAAATCTGGCGATGATTGGGGAGACAATTGAGTATCTTCGCAGTCAGGGACGACGAGTAATTTACGATGCCGAACATTGGTTTGACGGTTATAAAAATAATCCTGCTTATGCTTTAGAAACATTGGCAGTAGCGATCGCTGCTGGCGCGGAATGGCTCGTTTTTTGCGATACTAATGGTGGGACTTTGCCTCATGAAATAACCCAAATTGTCAAGGAAGTTGTTACAAAATTAAAGATTAATTGCCAAGATTCTTGCTCGCCGCAACTAGGAATCCATACTCATAACGATGGCGATACCGCAGTAGCAAACGCGATCGCAGCCGTGAGGGAAGGTGCGAGAATGGTACAAGGAACGATCAATGGTTATGGCGAACGCTGCGGTAATGCTAACCTTTGCTCATTGATCCCCAATTTACAACTAAAACTAGGTTATCAATGTATCGGCGATCGCCAACTCCAACAATTAACAACTGTTAGCCGTTTAATCAGCGAAATTGTCAATCTCGCCCCTGACGAACACGCACCCTTTGTCGGACGTTCTGCATTTGCTCACAAAGGCGGGATCCATGTTTCCGCAGTACAACGCAACCCACTCACCTACGAACACATTCAACCAGAAGCAGTGGGAAACCAACGCCGAATCGTTATTTCTGACCAATCTGGCTTGAGTAATGTTCTCGCCAAAGCCCGTAATTTTGGCATTGACTTAAACAAAAAAGACCCTACCTGTCGTCACATCCTCCAACGTCTCAAAGATTTGGAAAATCAAGGCTATCAATTTGAAGCCGCCGAAGCTAGTTTTGAATTGCTAATGCGTTCCGCCCTCGGACAACGACAGGAAATGTTTGAACTGAGAGGCTTTCAAGTTCATTGCGATATTTGGCAAAGTCAAGTTAATTCCGAAAGTAATGCTCTAGCCACGATCAAATTAGCAGTTAATGGTCAGGATTTGCTGGAAGTAGCCGAAGGAAATGGACCTGTTTCTGCTTTAGATGCAGCACTGCGCAAGGCTTTAGTCAACTTCTATCCGGAAATTGCCGAATTTCATCTGACTGATTATAAAGTCAGAATTCTCGATAGTGGAGCGGGAACTTCCGCAAAAACGCGCGTTTTAGTTGAATCTAGCAATGGCAAACAACGCTGGACAACTGTCGGCGTTTCCACAAATATTATCGATGCTTCTTATCGAGCAGTTGTTGAGGGTATTGAGTACGGTTTGCTGTTGAATTCTGCCGCGACAAGCACAGTAACATCCTCATTTAAATCTCAATCCCGAATCTCAAACGAAATCTTTCAGCAAAAACTATCATAGTTTTACTTATCTATAGGAATATTTGATGGTTTTTGTCAATTTTTCCGAACAGATTAACGAAAAATAAGCAGTTGAAGCTCCTAACCACCGTAAAGCGAGTAGTAATTACCGAACTTTTTGAGAAAACTACTTGCAAAAACCTTTGACTTTGGGTTATAAGTAGTAAAGATAAATTCCCGGACGAGTACGACTCTACGCTAAGTTTAAAATCGCAACCGGGTTTTTTCCGCTTTTCAAGCAAAAGCATTTGCAAAATGTAATTTAACAGCGAATTGAGTGTATGACTAATCAAGTAGCTCACCCAATGGTGAAGTTGCAGCGCCAAGTGCGCTCACTTGTCGAGTCGAAAATCCTCCGACCTAACGACAGTATCTGGAAAATAGCCCTGCTCTATGGGGAGGAATGGTCTTACTGGAAACAAGAATTGCTCGATTTTGGTTTTTCGATGCAAGATCCAGTCAGCGAATTGCTTCTAGTAGAAGCTTGGGATGAAGATGACTCATAAGCAAAACTGTATCAAGTTAGATTTGAGATGAAGCTCTTGGGCTAGCGATCGCGCTCCTCCTATTTGGTAGGAGTTTAGCAACATAGCATAAGGTTAATAAATCTCAAACTCTTTAAGGCGGAAATTTCCGATTCCCCAATCAGCAAGCTCCCCAGCTCAAAATCATTTCCCAAGTAGGGAGCAGCGAGCTAGCTCAAAGACAATCTCAAATCAAAACTCAACCTAAATCCCGATCGTTTGCCTCAGAAAAGGCGTCAATAACCGCTTCTGCAAAGTCATCAAATGCACTTACTAAGTGCCTCAGACAACTCGCGTGCGGTTTGATAGCGCTTATTCAACTTAGGCTCGCAAGCTCGTTCGATCGCTTGCCTTAACTGGCGAGTAATAGTGGGAACATTTTTAATCGCAAACTGATAACCATCTCCTTGACGCTGATAAAAGTTGAGTGGTTGTTGTCCAGTCAGTAAAAAGATCAGCGTCGGACCGATCGCATAAATATCTGACTGAGTACAGGGACGACCCCGATTTTGTTCGGGTGCGCTATAGCCCTCAGCACCAATGCGCGTCATCAAAGGCGTACCAACTTCTTTTACTGCACCAAAGTCGAGTAAAACTACTTTATTATCCAAATGGCGCACGATCAAATTAGCCGGTTTCACATCTCGGTGGACTAAAGGTGGATCTAGAGAGTGAAGATAACTGAGAAGATCGCAAGTTTGAATCATCCACTCAACAGCTTGTTCTGGAGTCACAGGTCCAGTTTGATAGATGCGTTGCTCCAAATTTTGCCCGTGGATTAACTCCATTGCCAGATATTTTTTATCTCCTTCAATAAAAAAGTCATAGTATTTAGGAATACCAGGATGGTTCAAAGTTTTGAGGATGCGAGCCTCTCGCTCAAAAAGTTCTTTAGCTTTCTTAATTTGTGCCATATCGGCATTCATTTCCTTCAATACCAGCAACTGAGGCTGTCCAGAAATCGTTCCTTGGCGATCCCAAGCCAGATAAGTAGTACCCATACCACCTTGTCCGAGAGGCTTTAATACCTGATACTGGCGAACGAAACGCTCTTTTTCTACTAAAGGTTGACCGCAGTGAATGCAAAATAAATTATTGGCTGAGTTACCCGAATGAGAACAACCTGGAGTAGCAGGATGAGCCTTTTCGGCAACGGAAAAAGAGTTAAGTTGAAATTTTAGCTTCGGTCCTGCTTTAGCTAACTGAAAAATCGACTCATCTCTAACTAAGCCTTGAGAGACAAGAACACCGTTAAGAAAAGTTCCATTCGTACCTTTATTAATTAGCCGCCAGTGAGAACTCTCACTAGGCACAAGTTCTAGGTGATAGCGCGAGACCTCCGGAAAATTTTTGAGAACCACATCATTATCGGGAGCGCGACCAATGCGGATAATTGCGCCATCGGGAAAGTTCCATTGTTGGAGTGCTTTCTGCTCCTGGGGGTCGAGGAGGGTCAGAGTGACCATAAGTTTGTCTAACTAACCAAATATAAATTGTGCGAAGATGAAGATTATTTTTTAGACAGTTCAATATATTTAATTATCCAGAAGAAAAAAGTAAACCTCCTTTACCAAATTTAGAGCCTTTGATGCTCCAGATTAGGACGAACCTTTAATTTAGCGATCGCGACAGTAATATTATCGTGACCATTATGGTGATTGGCAAACTCGATTAATTTTAATAATCCTTGCTCCAAATTAGCTTTAGAACTAATTAAAGGTGCAATATAACTTTCCCAGTTATTTTCTAACAATTGATTATCGGAAAGACCATCCGAGCAAAGAATAAATAACGTATCTTCATTGACCTCAGTAAAGGTAATATCCGGTTTAAGGATATTGCCATCTCGCGGTCCGAGAGCTTGAGTAAGCTGGTAAGCGTCGGGACGAGAGTAGGCAATCTCCGGTTCGACACCGCGCTCGATTTCCCGTTGACCAACTTCATGATCGATAGTGATTTGTTCTAAACCGCGCTTGCGGGTATAAGTGTAGATGCGACTATCACCCACATGGGCGATCGCCACATTGGTATCTTTAATTAAAGCCATAACCAAGGTCGTACCCATACGTCCGCTACCAGAACGAGCATTTTGCTGATTCACATCGTAAATAGCTTGGTTAGCTGCCAGGATTCCCTGTAAAATAACTTCTCGCTCCGGCAATTCCCGATCTTCAACCCAATTAGCTTCAAAATAGCGTTGGAGAGTTTCTACCGCCATCGCACTAGCAACTTCTCCTGCTGCATGTCCTCCCATTCCATCGCAAACAATATACAAGCCGCGAGCTTCCATACTTTTGCCTAAAACATTTTCTTGCTTTTTCAGTTGAGTAGTAATGCCAAAATAATCTTCATTATGTTGCCGTTGACGACCAATATCGGTACAACCTGCATCGTCAAGACTGAGTAGTTGCATCGGCAACACTACTGTGGGCGTATCATTATCCGGGCTATTGTAGAAGAGATGTTCGCTATCCATCTGTTCATCATGTTCGGCAAGATTTTCCAATTCTAAATCTTCTTCATCTAAAACCCATTCGGGATCTTCAAGTTCGTCAGTCACCTCATCAGGCTCAAAATCAACTTCTTGTTCTTGGCGAGCGATCGCGGCTATCTTTGTTCGTAATTCTTCCACTGTGGGGATCTCTCCCTCACTCAACTGTTTGAGGACTGTTACTAACGGACCGTATTGTGTCTTTCCTGACTGATGAAATAGCTTCTGCCACATTTTGCCTAAATCTTGAAGATTCCCTTGGCGATCGCGAGCATCGAAATATAATTGTTGCAAACCGAGGTTTTGATCTTCATCCACCCGGAGATTTTTTTCTACTAACAAGCTTTCACCACAGCCAACTTCTAACAGTGCTTTCCACAAGCAAGCCATTTCATCCAGCCAGAACAAAATCTGCAAAATTGGCAAATCTTCTTTACCCCATATTGAAGTGACTAATTCCCATTCGGAACGATCTTCTAGTAAAACTACCGTCCCTTGTTCGTCTTGCCACGCATCATGTACTTCTGGGACAATGTGAACAAAAGAATTTTGCAATAAAATATAAGGAACTGCCAACTCGTTCAGACCCATTTTTGGTAACAGTTCTGAAGCTAACTGCGACTCATGTCCCTCAAGCAATTCTGACGGATCGGCATTTTGCTCCAAGACTACATCCAGAAGTGATTTTTCCAGGGGATTTTCATCTAAAACTTTGAGCTGTAAAAATTTATCTAAAGTAGGCTGACCTGCAAACCAAGCTTTTACTTCCTCTATCTTATTTAGCACCCGGTAACGCTGCTGCGAGTCTAAATATACTGGCTGCTGATTTATTTCTCTTTCCTCAGTCGGAGAAATTTCGACCTTTTCCTCTACAGCTTGGATTTCATCTTCCACTTTTGTGGTGACTAAATCTGAAGAATCATCAACCTCATCGGTTTCTTCTTCCTCTTCATCTACTTTCAATACTGTAATTGGACGACCTGTCCCCGCAACCGAATTTTCTGGAACAACTTTTAAATCGATCTCCTCAGTTACAGAAGATTGAGCTACATTTTCCTCTTTAGTTGAGCTTACTTCCGTACTTGGTTGAGAAATTATCGCCCACCAGACAGTTCCCGTCAAAGTACCGCAGTGGGGACAGTTTTCGTCACTCCACTTAACTTCTTTGTGACACTTGTGACAATTTTTGTATCTCAAAGAAGTTCCACACTTTTGGCAAAAATTATTGGTATTGGGATTTTCAGACTGGCAGTTGGGACAGACAAGCATAGTGGAACTTCCTCAATTTCCATCCAATTTGTATATAGTGCCTTGTTGCTAACTTAACATTTTCTAGTAAAATTACCCCAATGGAGCATTTTTCTGCCAACGTAAAAGTTAGTCTTAGAGGGCGGTTAGTTTTCGCTTTCGCGATCGGGTGATGCTGGCAAATAATCGTTGAACTTTTCTTGGTTATAGTAGTAAAGCGTGCGAATTGGGTAAGGGATACTGATATCTGCCTTGTCGAAAGCTTTTTTAATAGCGAGAATTGCTTGAGTTTGAACTCGGCGCACCTCCGCTTGTTGCGGTTTTGTCCAGTAACGGACGACAAAATCAATTGAGCTATCACCAAAACCAACTAAATCTATCTCTGGGGTGGGATGTTCCAATATTCCTTCCACTTTGGTAAGCAAATTTTGCAAAATTTGCTTTGCTTGAGCTAGAGGGGTATTATAGTCCACTCCTACTGCCAAATCAGTACGTCGGCTTACAAATGCCGTCCGTACTTGTACCGCCGAAGTAAAAACTGTAGCGTTAGGCAAAATTACTCGTTCTCCTTGGTAGGTGCGAATTTTAGTCGTGCGGATATCAATTTGCTCGACAGTGCCTTCATAATTGTCAACGATGATTTGGTCGCCAATACTGAAAGGTTCTTGTAGTAGTAATAGCACCCCGGCTAAGAAATTTTTGAAGATGTCCTGGAAAGCAAAACCAATCGCTACCGATCCTAATCCTAGGGTAGCAATAATATCTCCTAACTCCAACCCTGGAAAGGCAATTACTGCTGCGACTAACACTCCTATTACCCAAGCGGTGACATAAGCTGTCTTACTCAGTAACAATTGTAAAGAGCGGCTGCGGATCGCGCGCTCTCCGATACGGCTAGAAACATTTTTGGCTAACTCGGCGAAAAAGCGAGTTAAAGCCAGTAAAATTGCTGCTGTTACTAGTGCTGGAATTACTTTGACAGTACTACCTAGCACTTCTTTCAAGCTATCATAAATTGTTTGGACTATGTCACTCATAGACAATGTGTTGCAAAAACTTGTTGCTTTGGTAAATTATTCTCAATATGGTTACAGATTTGAGGGATAAATATCTCCTTTGTCTGCTCCAAGCGTTTTCCAGGTGTTACCCTTACCGGAGGTATACCACACGCTTTCTTCCCTCGGCATCAGCGTTGGGAAATACTTTCGCGATCGCCAGATTTTTATTACCATATTTAACCTACTTTGTCAAAAAAAATCTTGCACTATAGCGGTATTTTTGTGGTCGAGTAACCCCAAAAAGCTATTTTCAGTTTAATAATTTTCCCCAAGATAACAATTAAAAATCCAATTTTTCAATTGTTTGATGT
Source organism: Oscillatoria salina IIICB1 (assembly GCF_020144665.1). Taxonomy (NCBI): domain Bacteria; kingdom Bacillati; phylum Cyanobacteriota; class Cyanophyceae; order Oscillatoriales; family Oscillatoriaceae; genus Oscillatoria; species Oscillatoria salina. The sequence continues at coordinate 9,701 of NZ_JAAHBQ010000027.1, forward strand.
AAAACTCGAGCTGATTTTTGTAGCTGTTGTTTTTCTGTTGGCGAAAGTGACAAATTTAAAACTCGGCTGACACCTTGACGATTTACTACCGCAGGTAAACTCAAGCAAAGATCGTTAATTCCAGCAAAACCATTAATTAGAGAACTCACTGTCAAAACGCGGTTTTGATCGCGGAGAATTGCTTTCACAATATCAGTAACACCCAAACCAATTGCGTAACAAGTTGCGCCTTTACGCTGAATAATTTCATAAGCAGCGTTTTTAACTTGGGCAAAAATATTTTGAATCTTCTCCTCTGCCGATGAACTATTTTCCGGAAAATTATCGTCAAACAAGTGCATTCCAGAAATATTAACTTTACTCCAGACGGGAACTTCACTATCACCATGTTCGCCAATAATATAAGCGTGGAAGCTGCGCGGATCGAGTTGGAATTTATTAGCTAAAAGATAGCGAAAACGTGCGGTATCTAAAACTGTACCAGACCCGAAAACCAAAGAACTAGGCAACCCAGAAAGTTTCCAAGAAATATAGGTCATTACATCGACGGGATTAGTAACAATCAGTAAAATTGCTTGGGGACAATTTTCAACCACATCTGGAATTAAACTTTTAAAAATAGACAGATTGCGCTGTACTAAATCCAAACGAGTTTCTCCTGGTTTTTGCTTGGCTCCCGCAGTGATAATTACAAGATCAGCATCTTTGCCATCTTGAGCGAGAGTTCCAGCTTTGACGGTACTTGGTTCAACAAAAGGTAAACCGTGAACCAAATCCATCACTTCACCTTCAAGCTTTTCCTGGTTAATATCGACAATGACCATTTCATCGAAGGTATTTTGAATCACCATCGAGTAAGCGCAAGCCATTCCCACTTGACCTGCACCAATAATGACACCTTTGCGAGGGCGAATCTCGCGACTAAAGTTAAAATTTATTTCACTCGTAGTCTGAAATATCGATTCAAGCATAACAGAAGCAGAACGACTGACCAAAAAGGCTGGCAAAAACCCAGCCTATCTTATCCAAACTATCAGTGAATTAACACTCGATCGCTATCCCCAGAGAGAGAAAAAGTTATTACGCGATCGCTTTTTCTCTCTCATCTGACAGCTTACTTACCTTGTTCGGCATCTGCAACCATCAACAAAGTTTTGAGGACAGAATCAGGGTTAAGACTCATCGAATCAATTCCCGCCTCAACCAAGAAACGAGCAAATTCGGTATAATCACTCGGTGCTTGACCACAGATACCAATTTTACAACCTTTTTCCTTCGCTGTCTCAATGACCATTTTCACGACACGCTTCACAGCTTCACTACGTTCGTCAAAAAGATGAGATACTAAAGCCGAGTCGCGATCTAGCCCCAAAGTTAACTGAGTTAAGTCATTGGAACCAATCGAGAAACCGTCAAACACATCAGCGAATTCTTCAGCCATAATCACGTTACTGGGTAACTCGCACATCACGTAGACTTGTAAATCATTAACACCACGTTCTAAACCGTGTTTTGCCATTTCTGCTAATACCCGTCGTCCTTCGTCTGGGGTACGACAGAAAGGAATCATCGGAATCACGTTCGTCAAGCCCATTTCGTCACGGACTTTTCTGAAAGCGAGACATTCGAGGGCGAAAGCTTCCCGGTAGTGTTCGTCATAATAGCGAGATGCGCCACGCCAACCCAACATCGGATTTTCTTCTTTCGGTTCAAACTGTTTACCGCCAAGGAGGTTAGCGTATTCGTTAGTTTTGAAGTCCGAGAGACGAACGATTACAGGTTTGGGATAGAATGCTGCGGCGATCGAACCTATTCCTCGCGCTAGCCAATCAATGAAGAACTCTGGTTTGTTTTTGTACTGCTTGGTACGTTCTTCAATTTGCTGTTTGACTGCTTCGTCTTTCAGTTCGTCAAAATGAATTAAAGCTAGAGGATGTGCCTTAATAAAGTTGGCGATAATAAATTCTAAACGAGCTAATCCTACACCTTCACAGGGGATAGCTGCGAGGGAGAATGCTTGTTCGGGGTTGCCCACATTCATCAAAATTTTGGTGCGAGTCTGAGGTAAGTTGTCGAGAGGAATTTCTTCGACTTCAAAGGGTAATAAGCCTTTGTAAACATTACCTTCTTCACCTTCGGCGCAAGATACGGTAACTTCTTGACCTGTAAGTAAAATTTCTGTGGCGTTACCGCTACCGACGATCGCTGGTATGCCTAATTCTCGGGCAATAATTGCCGCGTGGCAAGTGCGTCCGCCTTGATTGGTAACGATCGCGCTAGCTTTTTTCATGATTGGTTCCCAGTCAGGATCGGTACGATTGGTAACTAGCACTTCTCCTGGTTGGAACAAATGAATTTTACTGACATCGAGAATAACGTGGGCATCTCCTTGTCCGATCGCGGAACCGACGCTACGCCCCGTACACAACAGTTCGCCTGTTTCTTTGAGTCGGTAGGTTTGGAGAACTTGGGCGCTTTTTTGCGATTGTACGGTTTCTGGACGGGCTTGGACGACGAATAATTCGCCTGTATGACCATCTTTTGCCCATTCGATGTCCATTGGCGTATAACGACCTCTGACTTGGGAGTAGTGTTCTTCGATTGTTACTGTCCAACGGGCTAGTTGGAGAACTTCTTCTTCGGTGAGGGAAAATTTTTCTTGTTCTTTGACTGGGACGCGGACGTTTTTGGTTAGTTTAGAACCGCCTACGTCATAAACCATTTTGATTTCTTTGCTACCGAGTCGTTTGCGTAAAATTGGACGGTAGCCATCTTTTAAGGTTGGTTTAAAAACGAAGTATTCGTCGGGATTGACTGCACCTTGAACGACGTTTTCTCCTAAACCATAAGCGGCGGTAATTAAGGCGGCATTTTTGAAGCCACTTTCGGTGTCGATGGAGAACATCACACCGGAACAAGCTAAGTCGGAACGTACCATTTTTTGTACCCCTACGGAAAGGGCGACTTCAAAATGGTCAAAGCCGTTATTTTGACGATAGGAAATAGCGCGGTTGGTAAATAAGGAGGCGAAGCATTTGTGACAACATTCGAGGACGTTTTTTACCCCTTGAACGTTAAGATAAGTTTCTTGTTGTCCGGCAAAACTTGCTTCCGGGAGGTCTTCGGCGGTAGCAGAGGAACGCACGGCAACGTCTAATTCTTCACCGTAACGAGTACATAATTGTTTGTAAGCTGCGGCGATCGCGTCTTGTAAGTCTTGGGGAAATGGGGTGTGTAAGATTAGCGATCGCGCTTTTTTTCCGCATTTTTGCAGGCTATTTACGTCGTCTACATCTAGATCGGCAAATAACTCGCGCAATTTGGTTTCTAAGCCTGCCGATTTAATATAGTAACGATAGGCATAGGCTGTGGTCGCAAATCCTGTAGGTACTTTTATTCCCTTCGGTTCTAGTTGTTGAATCATTTCACCGAGGGATGAGTTTTTTCCTCCTACGAGGTGGACATCTTCGCTTTTTACTTCGTCAAACCAGAGAATGAAAGCGGTTTCCCTCGAGCTTTGTGCCGATTTTTCTGCGGTGGTCGCTACCATAATTTCTTCCTCCTATTCCCCGACATTTCTAGTTTAGCGATCGCTTTTCTTCGTGGCTGTACTTTTGCTTACTTTGTTTACAACCCTTCGCTCTTTTTAACGATCTTTAAACTTCCTGCTTTTGTAAATTTTTTTTGCTATTTCTTGACAGTTTAATTTAGATATGCAACTAATTTAGCTCGATAAATTTGTGCCAACAACTAGTTACTTTTTGGAAGTAATAGCCGGGGATAGAGAAGTCCAGGAAATCTGAGAGAATTCACTATCTATTTTATCGCAGAATGGTAAATTTTTCAATTAGTAAATACGTCCTGAATACTTTGAGGAAGATGAATAATTTGCTCCCATAAATCTTGGGGGCCAATCCCGAAAACAAGTTGTAAAATCAAAATAATAATTGCAATCGAGATCGCCGTCCCGAAGCTAGCTTTCAACACCTTGACTAACCAAGTAAAAACCAGCCAAGTCACGACTAAAGCAGCAATAACAACCACTAAATCTACAGACATAATTATTATTTAAATTCAATAATTCGATATTAGCTTAAATTTTTCTCTTCCCAACAGCTTAATTCCGGAAAGAGAGGTAAAAAAACAGCAGAAAGCAAAAAAATCTAGCGATCGCCCAATGATTTTAGTTACCAAAACACTAAAAAATTGCTGTCAATTCACCTCTCATCGCCAAAGCCAAACTAAAAAGTAGAAATCAACTTATCGCCCTGCACCAACTTTTTACTAGCAACCAAAACTTCATTTCTCGCCCAGCGATCGGCAGCCATAATTTCTGCCAAACTAGGAGTAAGATTATTATCAGCAGTAAAGCGATCGCAGACAAGTTCAATTAAACAAGCAATATCCAAATAACCAATTTTTTCCTCTAAAAACAAAGCCACAGCTTGTTCATTAGCAGCATTTAAAACTGCTGGCATTGCGCCCCCAGCCCTTCCCGCCGCATAAGCCAACTGCATACAAGGATACTTTTGATGGTCAGGTTCTTTAAAAGTCAAACTTCCCGCTTTAACTAAATCTAATTGTTCCCAATTAGTATAAATTCGCTCCGGATAAGAAAGAGAATATAACAAAGGTAAACGCATATCGGGCCAACCTAATTGAGCCAAAACCGAAGTATCTTGTAATTCAATCAAAGAATGAATAATACTTTGGGGATGAATCACAATATCAATATCATCGTAATCCAAACCAAAAAGAAAATGAGCTTCAATTACTTCCAAACCCTTATTCATCAGGGTAGCAGAATCCACAGTAATTTTACGACCCATCGACCAATTCGGATGTTTTAAAGCATCTTTTACTGTCACCGAAGGTAACTTTTCCACAGGTAAATCGCGGAAAGCGCCACCAGAAGCCGTTAAAATTATGCGTCGCAAACCATTTGCGGGGACACCTTGGAGACATTGAAAAATTGCCGAATGTTCTGAGTCAGCCGGAAACAACTTTACCTGATATTTTTCTAGCAAAGGAAGTACCACAGGCGCACCAGCAATTAAAGTTTCTTTATTAGCCAAAGCGATATTTTTTCCAGCTTCAATCGCCGCAATTGTCGGTAGCAAACCCGCACAACCAACAATACCTGTTACCACACTTTCCGCATCTCCGTAACGGGCGACTTCAGCCACACCTGCTTCTCCAGCCAAGAGAATAGGAAGACGATCTAAATTAGCAAGATATTCTTTTAATTCCGATAATTTTTCTTCATCACAGATAGCGGCTATTTCCGGTTGAAATTCGCGAATTTGCTCGGCGAGCATTTTCGCATTCCTACCAGTAGCAAGTCCAACAATGCGGAATTTATCTGGATACTGTTTAACTATATCTAAAGTTTGCGTACCAATAGAACCAGTTGAGCCGAGGAGAGAAATAGGTTTCACGAGTTGTCCTTCCTACTTGGGATCGATTCCTCTCCACTATAAAATGGGTACGACTCACTAGGGAACCTTTATTTGTTGCAAGCACTCATTACAGGTAAGCGTTCTGGAGTTAAATTTTCTTCGTGGATACTTTCCAGAGCAACTTGTAAGTCATTAGTTAGCTGTTGGGAACTTTTTTTCACTGTAGCGGTATTGTATTCCCCAATATTCAAAGCTTTACCAATTTTCACCTTAACATCAGTTCCCCAGTCAGGATAAGGCTGAGAGTAATTAATACTGACTGGCACAATTCTAACATCACCGACCTGGCTTTTAGCTTGCGCCTGCAAAGCCAGCAAAGCCACACCACGCTTGAGGGGTTGTACTTCCTTTTCGCGATAGATATTTCCTTCAGGAAAAATAACTACCGCCTCACCTTGACAGAGTAGTTGGCTAGCATGACGTAAACTGCTAGCGTGAGGATGTCTAGTATTCACGGGAAAACCACCCATACGCTTGATAAACCAGCCTTGAAGCCCTTTAACTTCATCTTCGGATACCATAAAACGTAAGTCGCGATCGCTAGCGTATCTCCCCGCCGCATAAGGTACAATTAACGCATCCCAACGCGACCTATGAGTAGGAGTCACAATTACAGGTCCACTCTGAGGAATATTTTCCTGTCCTGTAACTTCTAAGTTCCCAAAATAAAAGGGGAGCAAAACTTTACAGCCTAACGGATAAACAATACTAGCTAACCAGGGTGAAATACGTGAGGAAACCGAAACTGTCTGGTTTGCTTTTGTCATAGTTAAGTTACCTTGAGAAAAATCTAGTTGCATCATTGGGGGTAGAAAAATTACATCCTTTTGCTCGTTACATTCTTAGCTTATGATTCCCCATAGTTCCTGTCTTCTCCCAAAAGGACACTTATTTGGCTGTCATTACCAGTTACCAGTTCACAGTTCACAGTTCACAGTAATCAGTTATCAGCTTTATCCCCCTTGTCTCCAAATCACCAATCCCAATTAACAGGGAACAGTTGACCCTCGAATCTGTGGTTCTTCTAATTCCACCTTTTTTAATCTCTTCCATTGGCAATTCCGGCTGTTCCCTGGTAACTGATAACTGGTAACTGAATACCCCAATCACCAATTCCTAATCCCCGCAAACCAAGATTGTAATTGTTGGCGACAAGGAGATTCCATAATTCCCGCAATTACAGACAATTTGTGATTAGAAGCAGCACTATCAGGAAGATTAGCGACAGTCCGAATTGTTCCAGTTTTCGGATCGTCTGCACCGTAAACTAACAAACCAATTCGGGCTTGAATAATTGCCCCCGTACACATCGCACAAGGCTCTAAAGTAACGTACAAAGTACACTCTTGTAAATGCCTTGTTTGTAAAGCTCGACTCGCATTACGAATGGCAATAATTTCGGCGTGGGCAGTGGGGTCTCGATCTCTTTCTTTCCGATTAGCTGCTTGAGAAATTAAGTTATTATTTTTGTCTACTATTACTGCGCCTACGGGTACGTCTCCGGCATTTCCTGCTATTTCAGCCAATTTAATCGCCTGACTCATCCATTTTTTGTGGATTAGATAGCTTGGGTCGTTAATCGTCATGACTGATTTTATCTAGCAATCCTAAATTAGGAACGATCTAAAAACTTGAGCAAAGCCCAAGAGTGAAAAAAGCTAAAAACCATTTTTCCAATTCATTTGGATGCGTTATATCTTAACCATTTACGTTGAACTTGATTGTCAGTTACTTCCACATAAATATTATAATTGCCACTTGAATGTTGCCAAACTGCGACGGTAGAGTTGTCAGAAACTTGTTCGGAGCTTGTTGGTGGATTTTCCATTATTTCTTGCACTTGTTCTAAACTCATGCCCATCTCAATTTGCTCATATTGTTGATAATCGGTTTTCGGTTCTGAAGTGGTTGTTGGTATGGTTTCCGGATCGAATTCTTTAATAACCGGAGGCTCGGAATCGGAATCGGTAAAATTACAGCCAGATAAAATAATTAAAAGTGATATAAGAGCAAATCGCATTACCTAAACCTAAATCTGTACTACTTGTAGAGACGTTAAAACCAGCAAAAGCAACGTCTCTACTTATTTGTGGATGACAATATTTTTATCCCTTTTTAAGCTGTTGCTGGTTGAGTAAGTAAGGGATCTAAGTTTCCCTGACTGTCTAATTGATAGAGGTCGTCACAACCACCAATATGTTGATTATTGATAAATATTTGAGGTACAGTTCTGCGTCCGTTGGCGCGTTGTGCCATTTGATTTCTTGCTGCTTCATCGCCGTCAATTTTATACTCAGTGTAATTAACTCCTTTCCACCAAAGAAGTAGTTTCGCGCGGACGCAATAGGGACAAAGTTGCCAGGTGTAAATTTCGACGTTGGCTTTTACTTGTTCTGGGTGTCTGCCGAGGATGGGATTAAGAAAGTCAAACATGGGAGTTATTTCTCAACTCTACATCTAGATTTTAGGTGATTCGTGGCTGAGATTGTATGAGCCGATAGTGGGAAATTTTGCTTGTCCGGTAAAAAGCGACTACGGCAAGGTTGGTGCAGCGATCGCGTCAATAAATTATTGCAAGAGTGAAGAACTTCTGGTTCTCAATCGGGGAAAGAGGATAAAATTTATTCTTGTTTCATTTTTGAGATGGTTTCGTCTTCAGGGAAATCAATTTGCTCTTTTTCTGGTTCGAGGATGCAAATTGTGTTGGTAAATAAGGCTGAGTTGGGAATCAAAACTTTTTTTCCTTTGGCTTGAATTGTGGTGTAACGTAAGTCAATATCGATTACTTGTCCTTCAAATCCTTCTACAGAAATAATTTCGTGACGGCGAAAAGGTTTGTAAAGTAAAATCAGGATGCCCGCAACTAAGTTGGATAAAATATCTTTTAAGGCTAAACCAACAGCAAAGCCAGTTAAACCTAAGCCAGCGACTAAGGCAGAAATATCAATACCAACTGTACCTAATGCCGTTACTATCCCCAAAACTAGAAGGGTTAATTTACTAACTCTGGCACTTAATTTTGTCAAGTCTGGATTCAAATTACTTTTCATTCCTAAGCGGAGAATTACTTTGTAGAATATCTCAGCGCTGAACCAAAAACCGACAAAAATTAACAGACTTGCTCCTAGTTTGGGAAGGAAAAGTAAGGCTTGAGCAATGAGTTTTTCAAAGGCATCATTCATCGGATTTCTTGACAATTTAGAGAGTTTGCGTTCAAAATGGGGTAAGAGCGTAGTAAGATGACCCCCATTGTGACTTTATTTTATTTGAGTCAAGGGAGATCCTTTCGGGATAGCTAGCTTACCTCCACGAAAACAAGCGGTTACAGTAGCTAGGGGAAGCGGTTGCAGCAAAACTTAACAAAAACGGTAGCTAAGGAAAGTTCGACGGTACGCCTGCTTCTGATAGACTTTTGAGGTGGAGTAGGCAAGTTGAAAGGATAAAATAAGTGGAAAATACCCTTGGTTTAGAAATTATTGAGGTAGTCGAACAAGCAGCGATCGCCTCTGCGAAGTGGATGGGTAAAGGCGAAAAGAACACCGCCGACCAAGTAGCAGTGGAAGCAATGCGCGAACGCATGAATAAAATATATATGCGGGGTCGAATCGTGATCGGGGAAGGTGAACGAGATGACGCACCAATGCTTTATATTGGCGAAGAAGTCGGCATCTGTACTCGCGATGATGCTAAAACCTACTGTAACCCAGATGAATTGGTAGAAATTGACATTGCCGTCGATCCTTGTGAAGGTACAAACTTGGTTGCTTATGGACAACCAGGTTCAATGGCAGTATTAGCAATTTCCGAGAAAGGCGGTTTATTTGCTGCACCAGATTTCTACATGAAAAAATTGGCTGCACCACCTGCGGCTAACGGTCATGTCGATATTAATAAATCTGCCACAGAAAACCTAAAAATCCTTTCTGAGTGTTTAGATCGCTCGGTTGAGGAATTAGTAGTAGTGGTGATGGATCGTTCTCGGCATAAAGAATTAATTCAAGAAATTCGTAATGCAGGAGCGAGAGTAAGATTAATTAGCGATGGTGACGTTTCGGCGGCAATTTCTTGTGCTTTTGCGGGAACTAATATTCACGCTTTAATGGGAATTGGTGCTGCACCAGAGGGAGTAATTTCCGCCGCCGCAATGCGTTGCTTGGGGGGTCACTTCCAAGGACAATTAATTTACGATCCCGAAGTGGTGAAAACAGGTTTAATTGGTGAAAGCAAAGAAGGCAATATTGCTCGACTGCAAGAAATGGGTATTGAAAATCCCGATAAGGTTTACAATGCAGAAGAGTTAGCCAGTGGAGAAACAGTCTTGTTTGCTGCTTGCGGTATTACTCCGGGAACTTTGATGGCAGGCGTGCGCTTTTTCCACGGCGGTGCAAGGACACAAAGTTTGGTAATTTCTTCTCAGTCGAAAACTGCTCGGTTTGTAGATACGGTACATATGTTCGAGCAACCCAGAACAATCCAACTCAAATAAGAAATAACATTTTCGGAGTAAGATTCATCGTGATGGCGATCTAATCTACTTTGGTGGGAATGGGTTGTTAAGCTAAGAACGAGGATGACTAGGCGCTGGGGCTGAGGTAATGGTCAAACGCTAACTTTTGCCCAGCGCCGACAAGCAAAAGACAAACTTTTTTTTCAAAGACTTTATTGACGCTAAAAAATTAAGTATAAATTACCAAAATTAGAGAAACTACAATCTGCTATTTTTGGGGTTGTGGTAAAGAAAACAGCAAACGAGAACTTCAAGCGACAACGAAAAAAAGTGGGAGAACAAATGAATATTGTAGTTATCGGTCTTTCACACAAAACAGCACCAGTAGAAATCAGAGAAAAACTAAGTATAACTGAGACGAAAATCGAAGCCGCGATCGCGCAGATGAAAAGCTATCCTCATATTGAGGAAGTAGCGATTCTCAGCACTTGCAATCGTTTGGAAATTTATGCGGTTGTGAGCGATACTGAGTCAGGAGTGCGAGAAATTTGTCAATTTTTATGCGAATCTGGCAAAATTTGCTTGCATCATTTGCGCCGACATTTATACATTTTGCTCCACCAAGATGCTTTGCGGCATTTAATGCGCGTAGCTGCTGGTTTAGAAAGTATGGTGCTAGGGGAAGGACAAATTTTAGCCCAGGTGAAAACGACGCACAAATTAGCACAAAAACATCAAGGAATTGGTAGATTGCTCGATCGCTTATTTAAGCAAGCAATTTCGGCGGGTAAGCGAGTGCGTAGCGAAACCAGTATTGGGACTGGTGCGGTGTCAATTTCTTCGGCTGCGGTAGAATTAGCCCAAATGAAGGTGCAAAATTTAGCCGCAGTGCGAGTTACAATTATTGGTGCGGGAAAAATGTCTCGCTTGCTCGTACAGCATTTGTTAGCAAAAGGTGCTGCAACAATTTCGATTGTCAATCGCTCTTCAAAACGTGCTGAAGAATTAGCGAGAAAATTCCCAGATACAGAAATCCAAATTTATCCCCTTTCGGAAATGATGCAGGCGATCGCGGCAGCAGATTTAGTCTTTACTAGCACTGGTGCAACTGAACCTATTTTAGACCGCGCTAAACTAGAAATGAATCTCGCGCCGCACCAAAATTTAATGCTGTTTGATATTTCTGTGCCGCGTAACATTGCGGCTGATGTGGCTGAGTTAGAAAATATCCAAGCTTATAATGTTGACGATCTCAAAGAAGTAGTCGCGCAAAATAAAGAAACTCGTCGCAAAATGGCGCAAGAAGCGGAAGTATTGTTGGAAGAAGAAATAGCTTCTTTTGAAGTTTGGTGTCGCTCCCTTGAAACAGTCCCGACGATTAGCTGTTTGCGGGAAAAAGTGGAAACTATTCGCGCTCAAGAGTTAGAAAAAGCTTTATCTCGTCTGGGTACGGAATTTGCTGAAAAACATCAGGAAACAATCGAAGCTTTAACTAGAGGTATTGTGAACAAAATTCTTCACGAGCCTATGGTACAACTGCGATCGCAACAAGATATCGAAGCTCGTCGTCTCGCGCTTCAATCTTTACAAATGTTGTTTAACCTAGAGATAGAAGAGCAGTTTAGTTAAAGTAATTGGCGATTGGCGATTGACGATCGGTGACTGAGGATTGGCGATTAGGGATTGGGAACTGGTAGATGCGGCTACGTGCTAACTGATTACTACCAATTACCTAATACCAATCGTCAATTGGTAAATACTAATACTCGATCATGGAACTATCTAAAAACCCTTTAAGTAAATTATTTCGCCTTATTGTTGTCTTTTTAGGCGTGTATTTAGTTTACGATCTTGCCTCACACTTATTGGTAGAAGTGCTGTGGTTTTTAGAAGTTCAACATTTACCAGTTTTCTTGAAACGCTTTCAAACTCAGCTTGTAGTCTGGGTAATTGTTGGCGGTATTAGTGGGTTTTATTTACTAGGAAATATTCTTTTAGCAAGGCGGAATAAGTATTTTCAACCCCAAAAAATTAATCGAGAAGTAAAAGCAAATTTGGTTTTATCCGAGCGATTAATAAATGAGGAAGAAAGAGGAAATTATCAAGGCAGGATGAATTTAATCCTGCTGTTGCCTTTAGTCGTAGGAATATCGATTTTAATTGCTTTAATGCTACTGCATTTGAGTAAAGAAGCCGTAGTTTTTTGGCAACCAGATTTAACTTTACCTAGCGTTACGCCCTTGCTACCTGAACCTTTTGAACTTGCTCAAGCACCCCAACTTTGGCAGCAATTGTCGGAGCATATTTGGCAAGTTGGGTTCTTAGTAGTAGCGGTAATTTTACTGTTAATAAATACTGAGTTTTGGTTGGGCGCGATCGCTGTAGGCTTTAGCTTGCTCTTTGGTTTAATTTTATCAGGTAATTGGGCGAAAATTCTCTTATTCTTTAATCCTACTATATTTAATGAAAAAGATCCAGTATTTGGACTAGATATTAGTTTTGAAGTTTTTCGTTTACCTTTTTGGCAACTCGCAGATTTTTGGCTAGGGGCAATGTTTTTATCTGCTTTCCTAGCTGTGTTATTAATTTATATTTTATCAGCAAATAGTATTTCCGAAGGCAAATTTCCTGGCTTTAATCGTCCTCAACTGAGGCATTTATATGCTTTAGGGAGTACAGTAATGCTGGCACAAGCTTTGCGTCATTGGCTATCTAGATATGAGTTACTTTATTCGAGGCGTGGTGTAAATTATGGAGCAAGTTTTACAGATATTAACGTTCAGTTACCTGTAGAAACAACCTTTACCGTAATTTGTGGCGCGATCGCCTTTTGGTTGCTATTTCGGGCGATCGTGTCCTTTCGGATTAAAAGAACTACTTTAGTGCCATTATATGCTCTAGGATTTTACGCGATCGCGGCGGTACTTTTCTGTTTTCTCTTACCTGCTGCTATCCAACGTTTAGAAGTTCAACCTAACGAATTAGAATTAGAAAGACCTTACATCGAACGTAGCATTACTTTTACCCGAGCAGCATTTGCTCTGAACGATATTGAAGCAAAAACCTTCGATCCCAGAGGTCAACTTAGTGCGGCTGATATCGAAGAAAATGAATTAACTATTGAAAATATTCGTCTTTGGGATACTCGTCCTCTGCTACAAACTAATCGTCAATTACAACGAATTCGACTTTATTATGAATTTCCCGATGCGGATATCGATCGCTATCGAATTCAAAGAGAATCGCGTACCCAACCAGACATAATTGAAAGTGAAAAACAACAAGTAATTATTGCAGCTCGCGAACTCAATTATGCGGCGGTTCCCCAAGAAGCCCAAACCTGGATTAATAAACATCTAATTTATACTCATGGTTATGGTTTTACCCTAAGTCCCGTCAACCAAGTAGGTGAAGGAGGACTACCAGATTATTTTGTTAAAGATATTGGTACAGGTGCAGATGAAGGTGAAGAAGGAATTCTCAACACATCTAGCGATTTAATTCGCCGCAGTATTCCAATTGGCAAACCCCGCATTTATTATGGAGAACTAACTAATACTTATGTGATGACTTCAACAAAAGTTAAAGAGTTTGATTTTCCTAGCGGCGAGGATAACGTTTATAATACCTACGATGGCACTGGCGGGATCGAGATTGGTAGTATTTGGCGGAGGTTGATATTTGCGGAATATCTCAAAGACTGGCGAATGTTATTTACCGACAACTTTACATCTCAAACTCGGTTGTTATTTCGCCGCAATATTAATGAGAGAGTGCGTGCGATCGCGCCTTTTCTCCGTTACGATCGCGATCCTTATTTAGTCACTGCTAAAACTGGTGACGATAATTATTGGATACCCCCTAATTATCTTTACTGGATTATTGATGCTTATACCACTTCTAACTATTATCCCTACTCCGATCCCGGTAAAAATGAATTTAACTACATCCGTAATTCGGTAAAAATAGTTATCGATGCTTACGATGGCGATATTGACTTTTATGTCGCCGATCCTGACGATCCAATTATTAATACTTGGAGCAAAATTTTTCCCAATACCTTTAAACCATTAACGGAAATGCCTGTAACTTTGCTCCGACATATCCGCTATCCACTGGATTTATTTAGCGTTCAATCCGAGCGATTACTAATTTACCACATGAGAGATCCCCAAGTATTTTATAACCGCGAAGACCAGTGGCAAATTCCTGAAGAAATTTATGGTACTGAATCTCAACCAATAGAACCTTACTACTTAATCATGAAACTTCCGACGGAAACCTCCGAAGAATTTATTTTGCTTCACCCTTATACTCCCACCCAGCGCAATAATTTAATTGCTTGGTTAGCTGGGCGATCGGATGGGGAAAATTACGGTAAGCTATTACTCTATCAGTTTCCGAAGCAAAAACTGGTTTACGGTCCCGAACAGATTGAGGCTTTAATTAATCAAGATCCAGTGATTTCTCAACGTATTTCTCTCTGGAATCGCCAAGGATCGCGGGCAATTCAAGGTAATCTATTGGTAATTCCGATCGAACAATCTTTGCTCTATGTGGAACCTCTCTACCTAGAAGCAGAAGAAAATAGTCTGCCAACTTTGGTAAGAGTAATCGTGGTTTACGAAAATCGCATTATCATGGCAGAAACCTTAGAAGAAGCATTAGAAGGGATTTTTGCTCCTCAACCTTCGGAAGCTCCGACGATTATCCGCGATTTGGAGGGTATCGCTCCGACTGTGGAGGAACAAGAAGGGATTGGGGATTAGCAGTTAGCAGTGAACAGTGACCAGTTATCAGTAGAAATTGGAGACAAGGAAGAGGGGGGAGAGGGGGAGGAGGGGGAAGATAAGCGGTTCGCCATTTAAACCAAAATATCAGCAATTGCGAAACGGTTGTAACGATCCGATCTTGGTCGCTACCCATATCCAATTTAAATGCCTGTTAGCTTAAACTATAAACTGCTAACTGGTAACTGCTAACTGCTAACTGGTCACTGATAACTGCTAATCCCCAGTCCCCAGTCCCCAATAATTTATATTTTGAAAAATTTACAGTGAAATTACCATTTAATCGCGTAACTCCTCCAAATTCACCGGAACCTAATTCAGCAAAATCTGGTTTAGGTACATTCGGGGGTGTTTATACGCCTTCGATTCTGACTATCCTGGGCGTCATTATGTATTTGCGCTTTGGTTGGGTAGTGGGTAATGTGGGCTTGCTGGGAACGCTAATTATTGTTACGCTCTCAACTTCAATAACTTTATTAACAGCTTTGTCGATTTGTGCGATCGCTACCGATCGCGTGGTGCGGGCTGGTGGGGCGTATTATATGATTTCTCGCTCTTTGGGGATTGAAACTGGGGGAGCGGTGGGAATTCCGCTTTACTTCGCTCAGGCGCTATCAGTGGCGCTGTATACGATTGGTTTTGCTGAAAGTGTGGTGCAGGCGTTTCCCCAACTAAATCAGTTGTATGTAGCGCTGATCGTGACAATTTCGGTGGCAATTTTAGCGCTAACTTCAGCCAGTATTGCGATTCGCGCTCAATATTTCATCATGGCAGCGATCGCCTTATCGCTCATTTCCTTTGCTTTTGGACATCCTCTGGAAAACACTAATATCGAAATGTGGGGCGCACCAGAACGTCTCAGCGAACCATTTTGGACTGTGTTTGCAGTGTTTTTCCCGGCGGTAACGGGGATTATGGCTGGGGTGAATATGTCGGGCGATTTGCGCGATCCAATCCGGGCGATTCCGACGGGAACTTTAGCCGCAGTGGGGACGGGATACTTGATTTATATGTTACTGCCGATTTTACTGGCAATGCGGGCGGATGCGACTACACTGATCGCCGAACCTTTGATCATGAGAGAAATTGCTTTCTGGGGTCCGGCAATTTTATTAGGAGTTTGGGGAGCAACCTTAAGTAGTGCGATCGGGAGTATTTTAGGCGCACCGCGAGTGTTACAAGCTTTAGCTAGAGATGGAGTTTTGCCGAGGTGGATGAGCTTTTTAGGACAAGGTAGCGGGCGAGATGACGAACCGAGAATCGGTACCGCCGTGACGCTAGCAGTAGCGATCGCGGCTGTGTATATCGGTGACTTAAATTTAATCGCTCCGGTGCTGACAATGTTCTTTCTTACTACCTATTTAGTTTTAAATGTCTCCGCAGGTGTAGAAGGTTTCCTGCAAAGTCCTTCTTTTCGCCCCACATTCCGCGTTCATTGGTCCTTATCTTTACTAGGGGCGCTGGGTTGTATTGCGGTGATGTTTTTAATTAATCCCGTGGCTACTGTCGTCGCCGCAATTATCGTTCTCGCTATTTATTTTTGGTTACAACAGCGAGAATTAATTACTACTTGGGGAGACGTGCGACGAGGAATTTGGATGTCAGTAATTAGTGAAGGAATTCATCAAATCGATCACGCTGACGATACGAAAAACTGGCGACCTCATATTCTCGTACTTTCCGGCGCACCAACCAAGCGTTGGTCATTAATCGAACTAGCTGATGCTTTTAGTCACAACCGAGGTTTAATTACCGTTTCGAGCGTTTTACCCAGTGGTTCCCGCAACGTCGCCCAACAAACCAAATCCGAACAAACGATCCGAGATTACCTCGAACGTCGCGGAGTCAAGGCTTTAGTTCGTTTAGTCACCGCTTCCGATCCTTTTGACGGAGCGCGAAAATTAGTCGAAACTTACGGTTTAGGTTCCTTAGTTCCCAATACGATTTTATTAGGAGATAGTGAAGAACCATCGCGGCGCGATCGCTACTGCGAAACGATCGCCCAAATTCACCAAGCTAAACGCAATATCGTTATTCTCCGAGAAAATCCCGAACGCGGTTTTGGCTTACGTCGTCGTATTGATGTTTGGTGGGGCGGAATCCAAGCCAACGGCGGTTTAATGTTACTTCTGGCTTACTTATTGCGTACCGATATCGACTGGCGCAATGCCGGAATTTATCTCAAATTAGTCGTTGCTGACGAAACTGCGGCAGCAGCAGCAAGAGCAAATCTCGATCGCCTCGTGAAACAAGTCCGCATCAAAGCAATTCCCCAAGTAATTGTCGCTGGATCTCGTTCCTTCGAGGAAATCTTACATTCTTCATCGGAAAACGCCGATTTAATTTTCTTAGGAATGGCTGCACCTCACGAAAATTACACCGAATATTATGAAAGTTTACAAGCAAAAGCTGCCGACTTACCAACGACAATTTTCGTTCTTGCCGCCCCTGGCTTTGCTTTTGAAGAAGTTCTCAGCGATAGCGTTTAACTAGCGTGGAGTTTAGAGATAGTTTTCTTTTTGGTATTATCCAAGTGAACCTTATTTTCGGGCTTTATTGATGTCGTCGCCTATCCCACATCGACAGAAACCCGATTTCCGTGATGATATCCATTGGTTGCTGTCAGAGCATTACTTGGAGGAATTAGCGTTTCCCCTTTTAACACATCAGGATTGAAGCGATAACCAACATTACGCACTGTTTGAATCAAACTTGGTTGTCGAGGATCTGTTTCAATTTTTTTGCGTAGAGACAGCACGTGAGTATCAATCGTACGCGGATTATCGATCGCATTGGGCCAAGCGCGGCGTAATAATTCGCTGCGACTCAAAGGACTACCTTCGGCTTGAGCGAGAACATAAATTAAACTAAACTCTTGAGGAGTTAAATCGATAAATTCGCCTCGAAACTGAACCCGACGCTGTACCAAATCGATTTTGAGAGAGCCATAATCTAACCACAAAGGCACTGCTGTCACTCGCATTCGCCGAATTAGCGCCTCAACTCGTGCCATAAACTCTTGCATTCCAAACGGTTTGGCGAGATAATCATCCGCACCAGCTTTTAAACCCGCAACCACATCCTTTTCCGTATTCCGGGCAGAAAGCACAAAAACTAGCGATTGTCGTTGTTGATACAACCAACGACAAAACTCGATCCCATCGCCGTCAGGCAAATCGGAGTCTACAACCACGAGAGTTGGTTGACGGCGAGAAAATTTCGTTCTCGCTTGCTCGATAGTCGCCGCTTGTTGAACCCCATAACCTGCTTGCTGCAAGTGCCAACTCAACAGCGATCGCAAATTATGATTACCTTCGACAATTAAGATGTTTACCGAACCCACCTTTCCCTAGCCTATTTACAACTATTGATTTCAGGCTAACAGAGCTATTGTCAAGATTTTGTAACACCTGCTACGGAGAAGAGTTCGAGGCGATTGAGGCTACTCTTTTGCCGGAGGTCAAGAGATTCCCAGTTAAAATGAACTTAATCCCGAGATAAATATTCACGCTATTTTGAGTAAAACTGAATTATCTCAGCTTCGCCATTGCCGAGACCAACTTCAGTCAGATCGCTCAAATCGCCCTCAACAAAAGGATTTAAAATTATGCTTACTGACACAAACACGATCAGATACTACCAAAGACTTACTGATGCTTTGGTTGACTCTTGGCGTAGGGGACATCGTTTTGACGAATTGCGGCTTTATCTGGACGGCTACATTTCCGCACTCAGACATAGTAACGCGATCGAACCTTATTTGATTCATCGTTTAGAAGAGGAAGCTTTCCGTTTTTTGCGCGATCCTTCTAATTTTGAACTGGCAATGCCCGAACCGGAAACCGACTACTATCGCTAGTAATCATTAATTTTTGCTAGTCGGATGCGTTGCCAAACCAAACGCATCCGACTTAATTTTTAGTTCTAAGAAGCTAAAGCAACTTGAACTTTTTCTTGCAATTCGCCACTTTGATAAAGTTCGATGGCAATATCAGAACCACCGATAAATTCACCATCAATATAAAGTTGAGGAATTGTCGGCCAGCTAGAATACTCTTTAATTCCCTGCCGAATTGCCGCGTCTTCTAACACATCAACGGTTTCGTAGGGAACTCCCAAAGTATTAAGAATTTGCACAACATTATTAGAAAAACCGCACATTGGCATCAACTTGTTGCCCTTCATGAAAACGACAATTTTGTGCTGGTTTACTAAATTTTCAATCCGTTCTTTAACTTTTGAATCCATAATTTTTCAGTGATAATTGTGGGTTATTTGAAGATTTTTTACTTGCTAACTTAGTTTAAACAACTTGACCCGCCGCTTGCCAAGCTTCAGGTGTATAAGTTTTCAAAGCTAAGGCGTGAATTTCTTCGGTTGCCATCGCCTCTTGTACCGCCGCATAAACCATTTGGTGTTGTTTAACTTTAGTTTTTCCTGCAAATTCTCCAGACACTACTATTGCCTGAAGATGATCGCCGCCTCCTAAATCTTCTACCTTGACTTTAGCATCAGGTAGCTGGGCTTTAATCATTGCTTCAACTTGTTCTAAGCTAACCATTGAAACTCCCGCGAGATCGTTACTTGATTAATAAAATAATAGTGGCGCTTCCCTACTGCCAAGCAAAATCTTACTTGCTCCGGTTTTGCGCCTACAGTCTTTATTTTACCGAAAGATTATCTCGATTTTACCGTCAATGCTCAACTTTAATTATTCGAGCTAGTTTCGCGATCGCCCGAACGTGGATAGGGCGCATCAACAAATCCTAACTCAAATAATTGCTGGTAAGCTTTTTTCCCTTGGTCTGTCGTCGGACTTTGCGATCGCACAATTTGAATTAACAAAGGTACAGCTAATTCTGGTTGACTTTGCGCCCGGTGTACTAAAGCTAGTTGATAAGTGGCTTCGTCGCGTTTTAAAGCTGTTTCTAGTGCTTGCTGCCTTAATCTTTCCGAAATCCGATTATCTATCCCAGAAAAGCTACTTGATAACTGCTGGTAAAAATTAGACAATTGATTGAAAATTTGGCGAGCTTCTTGATATTTTCTCGCTGCCAAGGCATAATTTTGTCCCGCTACGGCTCGATCTCCTTCTGTCATTAATCTTTCCCCACCCTGGAAGCTGAGAAGGCTATCCGCTTGCGTTAGGGGACGAAGATTATTCGGATCGCTCAAATCTTCTTGCTGTATTTGTTGCGTACCTCCTTCTGGCAAGGCGGGAACGGGTACTTCTTGAGCTTGAGCGCTTAAACTTATTACAGTGGCAACCGATAAGCTGAAGCCAGATAAACAAGCTATACCGAGATTGCGAAAGTTAGACAGAATTAGCATTGAATAATTCTCTGGGGGAACGTTGCTGAACACAACCGATCTAAACTTCAGGTATCTTAGCATTTGTTATTTGTTATTGTTTAATTGTCAGTTGGCAATTGTTAGTTGTCAGTTGTCAGGATGAGAGAGGAGGAAATAATTCGATGACGCAACTACCAGGATCGGGTGTTCCCGAAGCAAGTGTCGGCATAATTTTACAAAGGGGAGGAGAGGAATTAGCACTCTCGAAAGTTAGCGATCGCTTTACTTTATCTCTTCAGCCGTCGGATGGGGAATTTCCTCCTCAAATTGCTAATTTACCTAACCAGCAAATTCCTCGGACTAATCTCTTTGTTGTCAGTGTCGCCCCAGCAGAATTAGAAGCCACAATGCAGACAGCCAGAGAGTTAGAAAATGTCGCTTTTGCCAGTCATGTTTATCAATTAGCGAACAATGCTGATGCGAGAGTTTACCTAACTAACGAAATTACCATTCAATTTACACCAGATTTAGACGAAGAAACGAAAACCAATCTCGCTACTGAATTTGGTTTGCAACAGGTAAAACCAATAACTGGTATTGATAACGCTTTCGTCTATCAACTCACCCCAGCAGCTTCCGAAAATCCTCTGAAAATTGCTAATCGCTTAGTCGGAAAACCAGGAATCCTCGTTGCCGAAGCTAATATCATTTTGCATCGAGAATCATTTTACCGTCCTCTGGATAACTTCTATCCCGAACAATGGTATCTTCACCACGAAGGCGGCTATCTTTTAGACATTAATTCTCACATCGATGCCGAAAAAGCTTGGGAAATTACTCGCGGCGTGCGATCGATAGTTGTTGCTGTCACCGACGATGCTTTTGATATCGATCATCCTGACTTTCAAGGAGAAGGGAAAATCGTTGCACCGAGAGACTTTCAAGGACAAGATTTTTTACCTTTACCCGAAACCGACGATGAAAGTCACGGCACTGCTTGCGCTGGAGTCGCTGTTGCCGAAGAAAATGGTACAGGAGTTGTCGGAGTCGCCCCTGGCTGTGCTTTAATGCCCTTACGCACCACAGGTTTTCTCGATGACGAATCAATCGAAGACTTGTTTAATTGGGCGGTAGAAAAGGGTGCTAGCGTCATTTCTTGTAGTTGGGGGGCGGCAGCAGTACATTTTCCCCTTTCCCTGCGACAAAGTGCCGCGATCGCCAATGCTGCCACTAAAGGAAGAAACGGTAAAGGTTGCATCATCGTTTTTGCTGCGGGGAACGCCAATCGTCCCACCAACGGCACAATTTACGAGCGTGGCTGGGTGCAAAACGTCGTAAACGGTCCCACCCAATGGTTAAGTGGATTTGCCGTTCATCCCGACGTTATTACCGTTTCTGCGTCCACCAGTTTGAGCAAAAAATCTGCCTATAGCAACTGGGGAACCAATATTTCTGTCTGCGCCCCTAGTAACAATGCACCACCAGGAACTTGGTTTCCCGAAACAGGTTACATTTTCACTGCCCCAGAAATTAGAGGATATTTGCCGGGACGAGGTATTTTGACCACCGATTTATTAGGACAATTAGGCTATGCTGCTGGTGACTTTACTCGCGACTTTGGCGGCACTTCTAGTGCTACTCCCGTCGTCGCTGGCTTAGCAGCTTTAGTGCTTTCTGTCAACCCCGATCTTACCGCTCAAGAAGTTAAATTAATTCTCCAACAAACCGCCGATAAAATTGTTGACCAAGATACCGATCCGCAGTTAGGCTTGCGCTTAGGTACTTACGACAAAAACGGTCACTCGCAATGGTTTGGCTACGGTAAAGTTAATGCTTTCAAAGCCGTGCAAGCCGCCAAAGAGAAAACTCGCCTCACTCAAACAGTTACTCGGCGAATACGCGATCGCAACAACACCAGTTTAGCAATTCCTGACAACAATCTTCAAGGAGTTACTAGCACAATTCGGATTACCGAAAAAGCCCTCCTGCGCGAAATTCAAGTTAATGTCGATATTGAACATGAATTTTTAGGAGACATTACAATTACTTTGCTTGCTCCTAGTGGTGAGAAAATCTTACTCCAAAATCGTACTTTAGGCGCACAAACCAAGTTAAAAGCTACATATTTTCTCGAAACTGCACCAGCCCTGAAACAAGTCTTAAATAAATCCGCAGCCGGAAATTGGCGTTTAAAAGTTGTCGATTTTTCCCCTGAAGATACAGGAAAAATAAAAAGTTGGGAGTTAAGATTAGGCTTTTAATTTCCTAGAGACGTTATCTTCGGCAACGTCTCTATAATTTTCCCATTTGCAAATCCCCAAACAGCTAGTTTATTCACAGGAAATTATTTGACATAAAATGGCAAACAAAATACTACAATTGTTATGTGGAGACGTTGCCTAGTCTACCACATCCCTACAAGGTGATAATTGCTAGCAGACAGTTCGTTTTTTTATCTTTCTGAACAAGACAATCTCCTAATTTCAAGAAGCAAGTAAAATTCTCTAAAATCATCTCTATTTAGAGAAAGTTTTAAAGAAAGATTAAGCTCAACTATTAGCTAATAATTGATATCTAAGAATTCCCAATACCCAATCCCTAATCCCCAATCCCCAATCCCCAATCCCCATTATGACTTACCCTACAGCACCTTGGCAACTCAAAGGCTACGCTTTAGCTAATTTACAACTAATAGATGTAGCCAAAGCACGTCCCCTAATTCCCGATAATTTTGAGATCATTTCCATTTTACCAGGAAAAACTCTCAGTGGGGTTTATATTTCTAATTATAGTGGCGATTCCAGCTTAAAATACAGCGAGTTAATTGTCATTGCAGGAATAGTTAATTACGCTAACAAACTTGGCGGCTGGGTGTCCCATATTTATGTAGATAATCCTGATTCCGTAGCCGGAGGAAGAGAAATTTGGGGATTACCAAAAGAAATAGCAGAATTTAGTTGGGAAACAGGAAACAAGTACGAAAAACAAGTTTCGATTACTCAAGGAAGTCGCCAATTATGCACATTGAAATACAATTTTCAAGGGTTGACTGTACCTGTGTGGTTTCCTTTTCCTAGTTTCGGGAGATTAAACGAGAAAATTCTGTTATTCCTGGGGAATTGTCAAACGCAAATTGGTTTAATAGAAAGTCAATTACAAATCCCTACTGAAAGTCCTTTTTCGAGTTTAGAATTAACAGAAAAAGGCTTAAGCTTTTCCTGCGAAAAACTTAACTTAAACGTCGATGCACCAGAAATTGTCGGCAGAGTTTAAGAGACAGAAAAACTATCTTACATAACTTTTTTGGCTATAATTTTAATAGGATTATAATCTGTGTCGCCAATGTCAACAGTCAAAGCCAAAAAATTCACCATCACTGAATACCATCGTCTCGCTGAAATAGGATTTTTGAGAGAAGACGAACGAGTAGAATTAATCAGAGGAGAAATTATTCAAATGACAACAGTCAAAACCAAAAAATTCACCATCACTGAATACCATCGTCTCGCTGAAATAGGATTTTTCAGAGAAGACGAACGAGTAGAATTAATCAGGGGAGAAATTATTGAAATGTCACCAAAAGGTACAGCCCATTCAGTATGCGAAACTCGTTTAGAAAGAGAGTTATATAAATTACTAGGTGAAAAAGCTACACTACGAGGTCAACAATCAATTATTATTCCTAACAATAGCGAACCAGAACCAGATCGAGTTATTGCCAAAAATAGTCCTGACGATTACCTTTCTCATCATCCGGAACCCGATGATATATTATTAGTAATTGAAGTTGCAGATTCCACCTTAAATTATGACCGAACGACAAAATTAACGCTTTATGCTGAAGCGGTAATTTCTAATTACTGGATTTTCAACCTAGTCGCAAACAACCTAGAAACTTACCAAGAAACCTATCAAGACGAACAAGGTAACTACGGTTATCGAATGAAGCGCATTTATCTAGCTAACGAAGGTGTGATTTTACCAAATTTTCCAGAGTTATCCTTAAACTTAGCCAAAGTTTTCCCACCAGTAAATAACTAAGAGAAAAACTACTTATGGTTGTGGCTTGGCGATGCGATCGCTATTTCGCAAATATTCTATAATAGAAAATAACCAAAGATAACCTTGTTGAATAAATTGTATGAAAGCAGCTAAAATTCAAGCAAAAATAGACACAAACGGTCATTTAATCGCCAGCGAACCAGTAAATTTACCTCCAGGTGAAGTAGAAGTGATAATCTTAGAGAAAACCGAGACAAAATCCGATGTAGAGGAGTTACAGTCAATTACCGATCAACCTCATTTTCAAACTAAAGTAAAAGCATTTCAAGATTTGCGGAAAAACTGGCAACCAACTCCTCCTGATTTTGATCCAGAAGCAGCTAGATGGGAAGCGATGAAGGAGAAATACAACCTTTGAAAGTTTTAATAGACACTAACATTATTGTTGATGTTGCTTTACAGCGAGAACCTTTTCGCGCCGAAAGCGATCGCGTGTTACAGTTGGCTGAAGAAAAACAATTTACCGGATATATTTCTGCATCAACTTTTAGCGATTTATACTACATTATTCGTCGCGTTCAAGGTAGAGAGTGGACATTAAGATATTTACAAACTTTGGCTAGCTTCTGTCAAGTAGCTACTGTTGATGAAACAGTAATTACAATAGCGCTTACTGCGAACTTACCAGACTTTGAAGATGCTATTCAATATGGTGCAGCAACAGTTAACGAATTAGAAGCAATTGTCACTCGCAACCCCCAAGATTACCCCAATTCAACAATTAACATTTTCACCCCTGGACAGTTAATAGAAAATTATCCTTAACAACTAGCTTTTGCGCGCCTTCTTTGCGACTTTGCGACTTTGCGAGAAAAAAATATCACTTAAAGAACAAATACCACTAACAACTAACATTTTGCGCGCCTTCTTTGCGCCTTAGCGCCTACTCTTCGAGAACGGCTCCGCCGAATGCGAGAAAAAAACATCAATATTAGAAACCAAACCCACAAATGCTCTAGACTGAAAAATGATTATTAACTCCAGAGGCTAAAATCAGAATGCGCTTATCTCAAATGCTTTTCGTTACCTTGCGCGAAGATCCCGCAGAAGCAGAAATTCCTAGTCATAAACTATTGCTGCGGGCGGGGTATATTCGTCGAATTGGTAGCGGAATTTATGCTTATTTACCCTTGATGTGGCGAGTATTGCAAAAAGTATCTCAAATTGTGCGCGAAGAAATGAATGCTACGGGGGCGATGGAATGCTTGTTACCGCAACTTCAGCCTTCAGATTTGTGGAAAGAGTCGGGACGTTGGGATACTTATACTAAGGCTGAGGGAATTATGTTTGCCTTAAGTGACCGACAAGAGCGAGAATTAGGATTGGGACCGACTCATGAAGAGATAATTACTTATATTGCGCGGGATACGATCCGATCTTACCGTCAGTTACCTCTCCATTTGTATCAAATTCAAACGAAGTTTCGCGACGAAATTCGCCCTAGATTTGGTTTGATGCGGGGACGAGAATTTATTATGAAGGATGGTTACTCGTTTCATGCTGACACTGAAAGCTTGAAAAAAACTTATCAGGATATGAATCAAGCTTATAGCAATATGTTTACTCGCTGTGGTTTGGAATTTCGCGCGGTGGAAGCTGATTCTGGTGCGATCGGCGGATCTGGTTCTCAAGAGTTTATGATTCTAGCAGAGGCGGGTGAAGATGAAGTTCTTTACACGGAAGATGGGAAATATGCGGCTAATGTGGAAAAGGCTGTTTCTCTTCCTCCGGATGCAGAAGTTTCACCGTTTACGAGTTACGAAAAACGAGAAACTCCAAATACTCCAACGATCGCGTCTTTATGCGAGTTACTTGAATGTTCGCCGACTGTGGTAGTAAAAAATGTACTTTATGAAGCAGTTTATGACAATGGGATGATGGTTTTGGTGTTAGTTAGTATCCGAGGCGATCGCGATATTAATGAAGTGAAGCTACAAAATGAGTTGGTAAAATTAGCTCCTCAATATCATGCTAAAACACTTTTGGCACTAAATGTTCCTGACGAAATTGCCCAGAAAAAATGGGCGGCAAAATCATTACCTTTAGGTTATATTGCTCCGGATCTTGCTGATGATTATATCAGTCCAAATAAAGAGGTTGCGCCTAAATTTGTCCGCATCATCGATAAAACTGCTGTGGAGTTGAAAAATTTTGTTACGGGTGCTAACGAAATAGGTTATCACGTGGTTGGGGCAAATTGGAGTAAAGAATTTCCTTTACCGAATTTGGTAGTAGATATCAGAAAAGCGACGATCGGCGATCGCGCTTCTCATGACTCTACCCAAACGTTAAAATCGGCTAGAGGTATCGAAGTTGGACATATTTTCCAACTCGGTAACAAATATTCACAAGCAATGGGCGCAACTTATACTAATGAAGCTGGGGAAGAAATTCCTTTACAAATGGGCTGTTATGGTGTAGGAGTTTCGCGATTAGCCCAAGCCGCAGTAGAACAATCTTATGACAAAGATGGCATAATTTGGCCAGTGGCGATCGCGCCTTATCATGTAATTATTGTTGTCCCCAATATTTCTGACGAAAAAGCGATGAATGCTGCGGAAAAATTGTACGACGAATTGAATGCAGCCGGGGTAGAAACTTTACTCGACGATCGATCCGAACGAGCCGGGGTAAAATTTAAAGATGCAGATTTGATCGGCATCCCCTACCGTATTGTAACCGGACGCAGTCTCAAACAAGGCAAAGTCGAACTTGTCGAACGAGCAACTAAAAATTCTCAGGAAATACCCCTCGATAAAGTTGTTTCTACGTTGCAGAAAGCAGTTACAGAAGCAGTAACATCTTAATTACTAGAGACGCGCTTTGTCGCGTCTTTAATTGATTAGTTATTCGCTCATTGATGCCATAAAAAATTATGAGTAATTTTCTTGAAGTCGATCGCTATAAACAACAAGTAGCAGCTTATTTCGATTCTCGCACTAATTACGATCGAGGTGAGTTTCACCCCCAAATAGCTCATTTGCTGCTCGAATATACGCAAATAACTAAAGGAAAAAAAGTTTTAGATATTGCTACAGGGACGGGTTTAGTTGCGATCGAAGCAGCCCAATTAGTTGGGTGTCAAGGTGGCGTGATTGGAGTAGATATTTCTCCAGGAATGCTTAAACAGGGTAGAAGCAAAATTGCTCAATTAGGACTTAAAAATATTGAACTAATAGAAGCTGATGCAGAAGCTTTAAACTTCTCCCAAAATAGTTTCGAACTTGTGCTTTGTTGTTCGGCTTTACCATATTTCACTAATATTCCTAATGCTTTGTATCACTGGTATTCTCTCCTTAAATCTGGTGGAGAAATTGGCTTGTGTGTATTTTCCGAAACGTCTTTTATCGCAGGAATAGTTTTGCAGAAAGTTGCTAAAAAATATGGTTTAGAACTACCAAATTGGAACGAAATAACTGGTAACGAACAAAAATGTAAGACACTTTTAGCAGCAGCAGGTTTTCAGGATATTGAAGTAATAACTAAACAAGTTGGGAATTATTTGGCTTGGGAAAATTTAGTAACAAGTTGGTCGAAAATCTTAAAAAATCCTTTATATTTTCAATTCCTTAAATTAGACGATCGACAATTAGAAAAATTAAAACAAGATTATTTTAGCGAACTAAAAGCATTGTCAACAAATCAAGGAATTTGGAACGATATTACTACTTTTTTGGTTTTCGGTCGGAAGTAGAAAAATAGCTTTATGCTTAGATTAATCTAATTTCGTTGTTAAGCTTTATCCCGTATCTTGCTCAATTGAACAAAATCAGTTTTTCTTTTGAAAAAGGATGAATAGCACGATCTTGTGAAAAAGTCAAGAAAAAAATCTAGTAGTAGCGATCGCTAAGATACTCCTTTGCAGTGGTAGATCTCAGCAGTGACGATTAATTCTCGTTAAAGAAACTAGAGACGATCGCCAGAACTGCTGACTATACTGAAAAAATGAAGAGGCAAAAACTGACTAGATACACAATTGTAGCAGTAGCTCTAGCTGTTACAGTCGGATTTGGTTTAAGCTTACTTAGCGACGTATCAACAGGAGTGGCGATCGCGATAATTTTGCTTAGTAGCTTTTTTTCCTACCAATATCCTCGCACAGGCTTATGGATTTTCCTAATTTACTTACCCATCAGTGGCAGCATAACCTATTCCATTGGTGCTGGCAATCCACTCTACCACTTAATCAAAGACGCTTTCTATATTCCCCCACTTTTCGCCTTAATCGACTCCGCAGCCCAAATTCCCCAACCCCATCCCAAAATCAAACCTTTAATTCCAGCACTTTTTTTGCTAGTCGCAGTTTGCTTAATAACTCTTCTGTTTGTCAATGTCCCCCAGCAAATCGAAGCAGGAGCAAATGATAATTCAGTTTTAGTAGGAATACTTGGTTTAAAAGTATTATTAGGGTATATACCCTTAATTTTTTGCGCCTACTATTTAATTCGCTCCAAATCCGACTTATTCTTCTTAATGCGTCTCCACGTAATTTTAATTATAATTTGTTGCAGTTTAGGTTTATTACAATATATTCTCTTAGTAACAGGCGTATGTCCTGGTAGTACTAACTTAAGTGGAGAAGCCATCCACAAAGCCACCTTAGAAGCCCGATGTTTAGTCGGCGGCTCTTTATTGTATTATCCAGAATGGAAGTTAATTCGCTTACCAGGCACCTTTGTCGCACCTTGGCAATGGGGCTGGTTTTTGATATCCAGTAGCTTTTTCAGCTATGCTACAAGCATCAGCGATCGCCAAATTCATTGGCGAATTCTTAGTTGGATTGCACTCGCCGCGATCGTAGTTATGGCAGTAATTTCTGGTCAAAGAATCGCCCTTGCTTTAGTTCCTGCCACCTTAATAATTCTAACATTATTAACAGATAAACACAAGCATTGGCTACCTGTAAAATTAGGTGGAGTTTTGCTCATAGCCACCTTAATTGCTAGTAACTCAGAAAAAGTTCAACAGCGCTTAAGAAGTTTTATCTTTCGTTGGAATGCTTCCCCACCCCACTATTTTATTGTCGATCAATTTGACTGGGTAATTGCCGAACAATCAGGATGGTTAGGAAATGGCTTAGGTAAAGCTACAAATTCCGCTCGGATTTTAGCTAATACTAAACTAATCGAAACTTATTATGCCGGTTTACTTTACGAAATTGGACCAGTAGGAGTTTTAGCATTTTTGAGTGTAATTTCAGTTTTAATTTTACTGACTTACAATGCCTATAGATCGCTCAAAGAGCCATCCTTACGCGACCTAGCAATTTGTCTTTGGGTATTTGTATTTTTAGTTGGTTATAACACCTATTACTACCCACTTGCGGTCGATCCAGTAGCAGTTTATTATTGGTTTTTTGTCGGGGTAATGCTTAAGTTACCAGAAATTGATACGGCTTTAAAATAATCAAGAGCGACCGTTCGCTGACAGTCAATTGCTAATAAATATGGGTAAAGATTATGGAATTTCTGACTATTTTTCTAGCTAGCTTACTGAGCATTTTTACTCCAGGCGGTGTAATTATTGATAGTAACATTGAAAACGCCTTTCGCTCTCGGTTTGAAGCAGTAGAAGAGTTTCAAATTCGGATCGATAATGCTCCCAGTTATCAAATTATTCAAGGAAAAATAGAGCGAGTGCGTCTGGCTAGTAGAGGAGTACAACTCACACCAGATATTCGGCTCGATGTCTTAGAATTAGAAACAGATCCACTCGATGTAGATTGGCGGACTTTACGAACAAGAGAAGGTAAATTTCCCCAATATTTCCGGAAACCAATACAAGCCGGAGTGCGCTTAGTTTTAACCGAAGCCGATCTCAATCGAGCTTTAAAATCGCCGAGAATAAAAGCACGAATAGAGCAAGCTGTCAATAGAGCGCTGAAGAATTTTCCAGGAACGACCGCCGAAGGTTACGAATTAAGCAATCTAGAAATAGAATTTTTAGGCAGCGATCGCTTTCGTTTGCAACTGAGATTGCGTCAAGCAGAAGAAGAGCTTAAAATCGATCTCGAATCAGGATTAAAAGTGTTAGCAGGAAAACGTCTAGAGCTAATCGAACCAGGAGTGTCTCTCAACGATAGATCGATTCCTGCTGTCTTCGTCAACGGTTTAGCAAATCGAGCCAAAGAAAACCTCGATCTGAGCAAAATCTTACCGCCAGAGATTACAGCACGGATCTTACAATTAAAGCTAGAAACAGACGCGATTCAACTAGCAGCATTTCTCAGAGTAGAGGCAGCATCATCCGTAACTACTAACCCCATTGAGTAAATCAAGAGTAACAGTAGCATTTCCTGGATGTTTCCGGAGCGGAAATCGCGATCGCCCTTGAGAGTAGTGTGGGTGCAAAACCTCCTCTGGCTGCTCATGTCGAACCCTAAAGGAGGGCAAATTTATGCAAAATCAAGAAAAAAATCGTCGAGTAGGGCTTGGAGTCATTGCGGGCGTCTCAGCAGCCGTAGTCATCGCAGTTGCTGGTGGCGGTTGGTGGGCTTGGCATTCCCTAAGAACTTCCTCACCACCAGCTAGTTCCCCAACTGAACAAGCACCCACCTCTGTCAGACAAACAGAAACTCAAAAAGCAGAAGTTTATTGGATTGGGGCTACCAGCAATGACATTGAAGTCGTTCCGAACGCGATTACGATCGAAAATACTGCTCAACCAGAGCAAATCCTCGAAAGTGCTTTCAAGCGCCTTTTAGCAGGACCGAGTGACAAAAATTTCAGCACCACCATTCCCGATGGAACTACATTGCGTAGCTTAACCCTAGAGAATGACGGAGTTCACGTCAATCTCTCAGAAGAATTTACCACAGGTGGAGGAACTGCTTCCATGACAGGGCGTGTGGCACAAGTAATTTATACAGCCACAAGCTTAGACCCTAATGCCCAAGTTTGGATTGAAGTCGAAGGAAAAACACTAGAAGTTTTAGGAGGCGAAGGACTTCTCCTCGATCAACCTCTAACCCGCAAAGGCTTTGAAAAAGATTTTGACCTTTAAAGTTACCTGAAAAGCTCAAATCTCACGCCTCACCTGCTGTTGTTAACTCAACTATTCTCGATTAGCAAGACTAAAATCGCGGAAGTGACGAGCTTGCTGTTCGATGCGCGTGGCGAGGCGATTGCAAACCAAGGTGCATAACTCGTAAATCAAGGGATCGGCAACGCTATAGTAAGCAGAAGTGCCTTCACTGCGACGACTAAGAATGCCAGCTTGCAGCATAACTTTTAAGTGCTTGCTGACATTGGCTTGGGAAGTTTGAGTTGCCTCAACTAGCTCTTGAACGCACTTTTCACCGTCGCGCAGTAAATTTAAAATACGCAGACGCATTGGTTCGCTCAAGATGCTGAAATACTCAGCAACTTGTTGGACAACTTCTTGAGGTACGGGTTTTGCTAGTTGCATTAAACTAAGCTAACTACTCGATCCCCAAATTTTAACAGTCTCATCCGTCAATAACAATCTAGTGATTATGATTCGGGATCGATCCGCATCAAAGTTTGACCGTACTCAACAGGTTCTCCGTTTTTGACGACAATTTCCATCACTTGTCCAGAAATTTCTGCTTCAATTTCATTCATTAGCTTCATCGCTTCGATAATACAGACGGTTTCACCCGGGCGAATAGTTTGACCAACCTCAACAAAAGGCGGTTCATCAGGTCCGGGTGCGCGATAAAAAGTTCCCACCATTGGTGAAGTAATTTCCACCCATTTACTACTGTCAGGAGTAGATGGAGAAGCAGTTTCAGAAGCCGTGCTATTAGGAGCAGGCGACTTGAGCGAGGAACTAGGAACAGGGGCAACTGCCAACCCCGCCGAACTGTCTGCCCCCCCATTAGTGGTGGGTAGAGCAGGTACACCCCGGCGCAAAGTTAATTCAAACTCTTCACTTTTCAGAGTTAGTTCCGCAATATCAGTTTGCGCGATCGCGGCAAGAAGTTCGCGAATTTCGTTAAAGTCTACAGGCACAGATCGTGCATCCCAAAAGTTTGTTAATTTTCCATTGTCAGCCTTCAGTTGCATCCAGACAAGAGCAACTCTGACTGAATAAGTAATGACAATTTGTTGTTTAGCTTTCTCTACCCAGATAAGAATCGTTGCGGGTATCAATCTTAATCTTTTCTCCCACGGAGATAAACAAAGGAACCATTACTTGAGCGCCAGTCTCTACTGTAGCTGGTTTCGAGCCACCAGTAGCCGTATCGCCTTTAACTCCCGGATCGGTTTCAATTACTTCTAAAGTAACTGAGGTGGGTAATTCTACTTCCAGCACTTGTCCTTCCCACTGGACAACGTTAATTTCCATACCTTCTTTGATATATTTGACGCGATCGCCAATTTGTTCGGGAGTTAACCTTGTCTCTTCAAAGGTTTCCATGTCCATAAACACTAGGCGATCGCCCTCAGGATAGGTATACTGCATTGTTCTTTTCTCCAAGATCGCTTGGGGAACTGTTTCTCCAGCGCGGAAGGTACGCTCGACAACACTACCCGTCTGCACATTTTTTAGCTTGGTTCGGACAAAAGCCGATCCTTTACCAGGTTTGACATGGAGAAATTCGATCACTCTCCAGACCGCACCATCTAACTCTATCGAAACACCAGTTCTAAAGTCGTTACTAGAAATCATGAAGCTCTTTCACCAAAATCACAGCCAACGCACTTTCTGCTTCTGTTGTCCTTTTATTCTCCCAGAAATCGATCGCTTAGCTAGCACCGATCTACCCCAGGAAGGAGGAACCGGAATACATTTTACCGCTCAATAGCTCTTTCTCTCTCTTCAAGTTAGGCTATTTTCTGGTACCACCCTATGGCAAGATCGAAAAGGGGAATTGGGGGATTAGGGAGGAGGGGATTGGGGATTGGGTTCAGTTATCAGTAAACAGTGAACAGTTAGCACGTAGCCGCATTTATCAGTTTATCTTCTCAGTCCTCCCCCTCTCTCAACTGTCCCCAGTCTCTTTTGTCTCCAATCTCTACTGATAACTGATAACTGGTCACTGTTCGCTACCCAATAACAACCCAAATAGTAAAAATTGAATTGCAATATAAATTTATGCCACTTGAAAAACTTAATTTGTTTAATTGGTGCAAGCGCTTACTCAAAACTAGCGTGACAGTTGTCCTGCTGGTAGCACTTTCTATCTCTCTGAGTGGGGCTTGGTGGAACTTTGGCAGCAACGAAACTGCCCGTAAGAGTAGTTTGGCTCAAGGAGATGCAATCACCGATCCGACGGCAATTTTACGCTATGCCCTTCCTCTTGATAACCAAACGGTGCGCGATTTACAACGTAGCATTGAAGATATTTCCACTCATTTACGAAGCAAACGCTGGAGCCCAATTAGCCGAGATGTTAAAGAAGCTTCCAAGATTTTAAACCTCAATGCTGACAAATTGTTAGCCAGCATCAATAGCGATCGCCAAACGGATGCTGAGTCTCTCATTGCTCGAATGAAGGAGAAAGTCAGTCAACTCCGAGAAGCTGTTGATTCTCAAGATCTAGATGCAGTTTGGCAGCAAAGAAGGGCAATTCTCAACGAGCTTAACGATCTCGAAGCGATGATGGTGACAGAATTTCCCTTTGAAGTACCTGCTGAATATTCTCATCTGCCTCAACTCAAGGGTCGCGCTACTGTAGAAATGGAAACCGAAAAAGGCTCTCTTACCATTGTCGTTGATGGTTACAGCGCTCCTGTTAATGCTGGTAATTTTGTCGATTTGGTACAAAGAGGATTTTACGATGGCATGGAGATTATGCCTTCCCAAGATTTTATTGTCCAAACTGGCGACCCACCGGGACCTGAATACGGTTTTATCGATCCCGCAACTGGAGAATACCGCGCTATTCCTTTGGAAGTGCTAGTTAAAGGCGAAGATGAGCCACTTTACGGTATGACTCTCGAAGCGGCTGGACTTTACCTGGCTCAACCTGTTCTACCTTTTAACGCTTATGGTGCAGTGGCTTTAGCACGTCCGGGTAATGACCCTAATGGCGGTTCTTCTCAGTTTTTCTTCTTCAAATTCGATACGGAACTGACTCCTCCAGGTTTTAATCTGATGGACGGACGTTATTCTGTCTTTGGTTATGTGGTCGATGGTGCAGAAGTTATTGAAAAACTGGCACCAGGAGACAAGATTATTAGTGCCAAAGTTGTTAAGGGTAGTGACAATTTGGTTCAACCACAACTTAACAGTTAACAGTTAACTGTTACCAGTTATCAGTTGTCAGTAGAGATTGGAGACAAGAGAGACTGGGGACAGTGGAGAGAGGGCGAGAACTTGGAAGATAAGAAGATAAACTGATAAATGCGGCTACGTGCTAACTGTTCACTGTTTACTGATAACTGAACCCTCCTCCCCAATCCCCTCCTCCCCAATCCCATCATGAATCAATTGCCACAGACAGTAAAAGATGTGGGAGAACAAGGTCTTCTACAACGCCTGAAACGCTTTTGTCCTCCGGAAATCGTGGGTGATGATGCAGCAGTAATCGATTTGGCTAGCGATCGCTCTCTGGTGGTAACGACCGATCTGTTAGTCGATAAGGTGCATTTTAGCGATCGCACTACTTCTCCTGAAGATGCTGGTTGGCGTGCTGCTGCTGCTAATTTGTCTGATTTAGCGGCTATGGGAGCTTCTCCGGTTGGGATTACTGTGGGTTTGGCTCTTCGAGCAGATGTTTCCTTAGATTGGGTAGAGCGTTTCTACCAAGGTCTTGCTGATTGCTTGGGACAGTATGATACTCCTATCCTTGGTGGCGATATTTGCCGTTCTGAGGTGGTTACAGTCTCAATTACAGCTTTTGGTCAAGTTCGGCGATCGCAAGCCATTACTAGGTCAGCAGCGCAACCTGGAGACGCAATTGTCGTTACTGGCTACCACGGTAATTCGCGAGCAGGTTTGGAATTACTCCTCCACCCGCAAACAGCTCAGCATCTCGATCCTCAATCTCGCGAGTTTTTGCTCCGGGCGCATCAACGTCCTCAACCACGGCTTGATTTATTACCACATTTATTTAATATTGTCAAGAAAAAATTTTCGGTGGCGGGGATGGACAGCAGCGACGGATTAGCAGACGCAGTAATTCAAATTTGTCAATTCAGCAATCTCAGCGCCCAAATCGACCTTGCCAAAATTCCCATGCACCCGGCACTACTCGAACTAGTATCCCCCGAAAAAGCTCTAGAATGGGCTTTATACGGCGGTGAAGACTTTGAATTAGTGATTTGCCTTCCTCATCCTCAAGCAGTAGCTTTAGTGGCAAAATTAGGGGATTGTGCGGCAATTATCGGCAAAATAACTACCGAAAAACCGGTCATCTTAACAGACAGCCAAGGTAAATATCCTCAGCAATCAATCAACATCAACGAAAGATTCCCACACTTTTGAGCCAATGAAACCCAGCAAATTAAGGTAATTTTTGATTAACAAAATCTTGACAACACTAAGTAAAATCGCCCCCAATTGCCAACCAGAACCGAAAACATAGAAGTCAGAAATAAGGCAAAACCAGGCTAACGGCTTAATTTTGAACCTTATTTCTGACCTCCTAAGTCTTAATCCAATTTAGAGAAGCACAAATTGCCTTTCACTTGCCTTCTAAATTGATTTTACTGCCACTTCTGAGCGATTAATTCTGCCAGATCGACAACTCGTTGCGAGTAACCCCACTCATTGTCATACCAGCCAACAACCTTAACCATATTACCGCCCATAACCATAGTCAGGCTACCATCAGCGATCGAAGAAGC
Source organism: Oscillatoria salina IIICB1 (assembly GCF_020144665.1). Taxonomy (NCBI): domain Bacteria; kingdom Bacillati; phylum Cyanobacteriota; class Cyanophyceae; order Oscillatoriales; family Oscillatoriaceae; genus Oscillatoria; species Oscillatoria salina. The sequence goes on from NZ_JAAHBQ010000027.1 coordinate 45,507, forward strand.
ATCGCTTTTACGATAGTCACAAGAAACCAAAGGATCTTCATTATAAGCAAGAATGCCTTTGAGAGAACCTTCAGCAGCCTCTTTCAAAACATCATTAACCTGTTCGGCGATCGCACTTTTCTCAACTTCCACAACCAAATCCACAACAGAAACATTAGGAGTTGGTACGCGCAAAGCAATACCATTGAGTTTCCCCTTCAAATCCGGTAAAACCAAAGCCACAGCCTTAGCTGCACCAGTGGTTGTCGGAACGATATTAATTGCAGCCGCTCTTGCACGTCGCAAATCGCGGTGGCTAGCATCCAGTAAACGTTGGTCGCCAGTATAGCTGTGAGTCGTCGTCATCGTCCCCTTAACAATGCCAAACTCTTCGTGAATTACCTTAGCAATAGGAGCGAGACAGTTAGTCGTACAACTAGCATTGCTAACAATTTTCTGCTTACCATGTTCGTATTGGTCGTGATTAACCCCCATCACGTAAGTGCCGATATCTCCGCCCTTACCAGGAGCTGTAATCAAAACTTGCTTCGCACCTGCGGCTAAATGCTTAGAAGCACCTTCTTCAGTGACAAAGACCCCTGTAGATTCTACAACTAAGTCAATTCCCCAGGCTTCCCAGGGCAAGTTTAATGGGTTGCGATCGGACACGCACTTAATTGTTTTGCCATTGACAGTCAGAGAATTTTCATCCGCCCCTATCTCAGCATCCAGCGTACCCAGCATCGAATCATATTTCAGCAAGTGGGCATTAGTTTTGGGGTCAGAAGTATCATTAATACCCACAATCTCCAACTGACTGTCTTCTCTAGTCAGCCAGCATCTCAGGAAGTTACGTCCGATGCGTCCAAACCCGTTGATCGCTACTCTAATCACTGCGTCTTGCCCTCTGTGTTCAAGTTCAATAAATTATTTATTCTTAATGTCCCCGATCATATCGCAAAGCTTGCCCATTAAAAATGAGTTTTTTAATTCGACGTGGCAGAAAATCCTCTCAAGGCTTTTGTTTGTCACCCAACAACTTTTACTTTCACCAGATATAATTGACTCGTTAGTCTGGTAAAGTTTGGTAGCTGCGCCGACGTTGCCGTAAGCGCTTCCTCCTGAAAGTCTTTTCGTCAAAATTCTGGTTACTTGGGGAGCAATCTGAATGCCACAACTTGTCTTAGTTGCACTCAGCAGATCGTCTCATCTCTAGCAAAGGGCTTCTTGGCAAGTTGCTAGTTGACGGTAGTGGTTAGCGTAAAGTTTCCCGATTTACTGGAAAATTCCGCGATTATAAGTTAAAACCATCTCAGGGAAGATGAGATTGAGTTGAATGTAACATAACCTACAAACCTAGCAAACTCTAGCCAAGTAAATTTTTATTCGCTATATCTTGCCAAATCAATTCTTGATATTATAAGCGCGTATTAATGCGTAAATTCGGCGTGTGTGGTGTGGTGTGTAAGGAGATTTGATGTCAAAGACTGTTGATTTTAGCGGTAAGCCATTTCATTTCATCGGTATTGGCGGAATTGGAATGTCGGCATTAGCCTACATTTTAGCCCAGCGTCAGCTACCTGTATCGGGTTCCGATCTTCGTTCGACGCACATTACCGAACGCTTGCATTCCGCAGGCGCTCATATTTTTAGCTCTCAAGAAGGGAGTAATTTAGAATTCTTTCAAGCAAAGTTTGAGTCACAGAAGGTTGCTTTACCAACAGTGACTGTGGGTGGAACTAAAGTTGCACCGACGAGTGTTACCGGTTCCCAATCCAATAGTTATGCAAGCAAACTCAAATTTGAACCGGGTTTGCCTCAAGTTATTTGTTCGACAGCAATTAGCCCAACGAATTCAGAGTATTTGGCAGCTAGAGGCTTAGGCTGTCCGATTTTTCATCGCTCGGATTTGTTAGCTGCTTTGATACAGGATTACTACAGTATCGCTGTCGCTGGAACTCATGGTAAAACTACAACCAGTAGTTTAATAGGATATGTTTTGCTTAAGGCAGGTTTAGATCCGACAGTAGTAGTTGGTGGTGAAGTTAATGCTTGGCAAGGAAATGCTCGTTTAGGCGAGGGTAGGTATATAGTTGCTGAAGCTGATGAATCGGATGGTTCGTTATCCAAGTTAGCTGCCAATATTGGTGTAGTCACCAATATTGAACTCGACCATCCAGATCACTATCAGAGTTTGGCAGAAGTAGTAGGTATTTTTCAGATCTTTGCTGGTAAATGCGAAACTTTGGTAGGATGCCTCGATTGCGACATAGTGCGGGAAAAACTAAATCCTTCAATTACCTACAGTCTGAATCCAGAAAGCCAAGCAGATTATACGGTAAGTAAAGTTAATTATGGCGCTAGCGGGACAAAAGCAGAAATTATCGAAAGAGGCAAAGTTTTGGGTGAGTTGGAACTCCCCTTACTGGGAACTCATAATTTAAGTAACGCTTTAGCAGCGATCGCGGTCGGACGGAAAATAGGTTTAGAGTTTGCCGAAATTGCGGCAGCGATCGCTACATTTGAAGGAGCTAAACGGCGTTTTGAGTTGAAAGGTAAGTCTGGTGGCGTTACCTTCATTGATGATTATGCTCACCATCCTAGTGAAATTAGGGCAACTTTGGCGGCGGCTCGTTTACAAGTAGAAAAAAATCAACCAGAATCGAGACAGCGAGTGGTGGCAATTTTTCAACCTCATCGTTACAGCCGTACTTGGGCATTTTTGTCCGAGTTTGGTGAAGCATTTAGCGATGCTGATGTGGTAGTTGTTACAGACATTTACAGTGCTGGTGAACCAGACTTAGGCGAAGTTAGTGGCAAAGATGTTGTTGAAGCGATCGCGGCACATCATCCACAAGTGTTTTACCAAGCCTCTGTTTCCGACTTGAGCAGTTTCTTACCTTCAATTCTGCAACCGGGCGATCTCGCTTTGTTTTTAGGAGCAGGTAATCTTAATCAAATTATTCCCGAAGCGATCGCCGCTCTTTGTTCGCAAACAACTCTCAAAACTGAAGTGTGAAGGAAAAAATCTTCATTCGGGGTGCATAAAAAAGTTGCTTTGTCGCCAAAAATCGACAAATTTTTGGGTTACTTCAGACTTCAAACTTGCTTCAGACTAAAAACTTAAAACCTCAGACTTCCTATGACACTTTCCTTGGACCCTCCCAGCGTAACGAAAAATGTCTTATCAGTGCCAGCGAAAATTCAGCGAAATCCAATTTATTTACCTGGGAGCAACTGCCAAATACTACCCGATATTTCGTTGGCAAACCTGACCTCATTTCGTGTTGGAGGACCCGCCGAGTGGTATGTAGCCCCTCGTAACAGCGAACAACTGCAAGCAAGTTTTGAATGGGCGCAAGCCCAAAATTTACCCTTAACTTTATTAGGAGCAGGTTCAAACTTGTTAGTCAGCGATCGCGGTATACCTGGTTTAGTCCTTAGTACCCGTCATTACCGCCATTACGATTTTGACCCCGAAACAGGTCAAGTAACTGCTGGTGCTGGCGAACCGATCGCCCGTCTCGCTTGGCAAGCAGCTAAACGTGGTTGGCAAGGACTAGAATGGGCTGTAGGTATTCCGGGTACAGTGGGTGGTGCAGTAGTAATGAATGCAGGAGCGCATACCAGTTGCATCGCCGATATTTTGGTTAAGGCTGAAGCGATTTCGGCTGATGGCACGATCGAACAGTTGACTAAAGAAGATTTGCAATATAGCTATCGCACTTCTATTTTGCAAAAATCCCGGCGTTTAGTTACTCAGGCAAGGTTCCAACTAACTCCAGGGTCAACCAAAGCAGAAGTGATGGCAACTACTAACCAAAACTTGAGGCAGCGTAAAAGCTCTCAACCTTATCACTTGCCAAGTTGCGGTAGCGTCTTCCGCAATCCCCAAGAACGTACTGCGGGATGGTTAATCGAACAAACTGGATTGAAAGGCTATCAAATCGGAGGCGCTCAAGTCTCTCACCGCCATGCTAACTTTATCCTTAACTGTGGCAATGCGAAAGCTGACGATATTTTTAAGGTAATTCGTCACGTTCAGGAGCAAGTAGAACATCATTGGTCTCTAACTTTGAAGCCAGAGGTTAGACTAATAGGTGAGTTTTAATTGACGTACTTCCACTGTTAAACGCTGGGCGTTTAATACTAGATGGTTAAAGTCGAGACTCTCAGTTTGGGAGTATGCTGCCCATTGGCAACAAGCGAGCAAGACTTTCGCTTAAACATCAGCGCCTAAATACGCATTCAAGTTAAACACAGTTAATTAATTTTAGATATGAGTGAAGGAAAAGGATTCGGTTTCGGTTTGGGGAAAATGAAAGAACTTACCGAAGCATTTAAAAAAGCGCAACAAGTTCAACAAGGGGCGCAACAACTCCAACAAGAATTGGAGCAAATGGAAATTGAAGGACAAAGCCCCGATGGACTGGTCAAAGTAGTAGTTAGTGGGAACCAAGAACCTCGTCGGGTGGAAATATCTCCTGACGCGATCGCCCAAGGAGCAGAATCTCTTTCTCAATTGGTGACTCTGGCGATGAAAGACGCTTATGATAAATCGACAGAAACCATGCGTAGCCGTATGGAAGAACTCACTAGTGGTTTGAATATTCCGGGTATGTAACTTTACCTCCCAGTCAAGAAAAATCCCTGATAATCTCAAAAACGGTATTATCGGGGATTTTTCGATCGTTTACAGATTATCGGGAATAACCTGCATTTTGGGTAAAGCTGTCACTGTATAGTAAAGGCTCTTAGCCATTTCCTGATTGGCTTCCTCGCTCAGGTGAACTGTATCTGTAAAAGCTAGATTGGGAAAATCTTCATAGAGATTGTACAAATTCATCGTTTTGACATTATTGGGAAAAGCTTTTTCGAGGATCTCGCTAGTTTCGATTAACTGGCTGTAACCTTGTTTGACCCTCTGAATGTAATCGGGGCTTAATTGTTGAATAATCTCCTCCTCTGAGGGCAAAAGTTGGTCGCTGGGACGACCAGTAATTTCCGGTTGCACTGCGACAACGAAAGGAATTCCTGCTCCGGCTGAGAGACGCACCATTTGTTTTTGATGGTTAAAGTAGCGTGCGACTCGACGCTCTAATTCAGTTTCATCGGCGGGTAGATGTTCGGCTAGAGATTTCATGTCTTCTGTCACAACTAAGCTCATTTGTGCGAGTGAAGGTTCGGGGTTCAACACCCAATGTTGTACCGATTTAACCAAGTAGGTATCTCGAAGCCAGTTTTGGAAAGGCTGAGTTAAGTAAGCCCAGAAATGTCCCGGAGCATTGTTGAGAAAATCTTCCAGTTTAGGAATTTCTGTTTCCGCTTCGCTGCTGGGTAGCATCAAATCGCCATAGCCGTTCAAAACAATAATTAGATCCGGCTGATAAGGTAAGATTTGCAGTGCTAATTGAGCCAATTCATTGCCTGAAGTATAGCCAGGAACGGCGGCATTAATCACCCGATACTTACCTTCGCGAATTTTGGGGGGTTTTGCCAAAGCTTTAACTCGTTCGGGTCGATAAAAAGGAAGTGCATCAGGACGGTATTTTTCTGGCGATCGCCTTTGTTGAGCTACTCTTTCATTCAGTCGCTGTTCGAGCTTGTGGGCGATCGTTACCTGATTGCTTCGATTCCATTGACCGAAAGCAGTTGAACCACCCAAAAGAAAAATTCGCATTTCACCTTGGGGTTTTTCCAGAGGAACAGGTTCTTCGTCTCGGAAACCTTGTTCGTTAATTGACCAAAAATCACTGGTTTGTTCTCCTGCTAGTTGATAACCTCCAGCTAAATGCTGACGAGCGATTAAATTTCCCTCCCAAGCAAGACCGTCGTAGGGTTGATTATTTTCCGAGAGAAACTGCAAGCGATAAGCACTAACAATCGGTGGCACTCCTTGATATTCTGCCAACTGTTGACCTTTTCCTGCAATTCCGACAAAAATCCTGGTCAGTAGCTCCAAAATAATTAATGACAAAGGAATTGAAAGTATTATCCAAAGGGGTGAAAGACTTTGCCTCCTTCGTTTGCTGTAATAAGGACTACGCCGAGATTTAAACATCAAGTATTTTCCTCATCTTTTTATCTTCAGTGGTAGATCGCACCACAATCGCACCCGCGCTTTTTACCGAGCGATTAAGCTAGGTTTAGCGCGCCCTCACAGGATCTCGCCAATTTTTTCCTTGCAACTCAACTAGATTGTTTTCCACAAGAGCCAACTAGAAGGTAAATTAATGAGCGAAACTGATACATGGCGTGCAACTGTACCTAGATTATCGGTAGGATCGACCTTCAAGAGTAACCGATCCTCAGCGTCCAGATCGCGATCGCGGTACAGTAGGGGCGATCTGAACGATCCACCCCTATCCAAATGATTCGCTCGCCTGAACTGAGTACAACCTAGATCGAAAATCAATGCCTTACAAATTACTTTTTGTTTGCTTAGGTAACATTTGTCGCTCGCCATCAGCAGAGAATATTATGAATCACCTGATAAAGCAAGCTGATTTGAGCGATAGTATTGTTTGTGATTCTGCTGGAACCTCTAGTTATCACCTGGGTTCTCCTCCGGATTCACGCATGAGGGCTGCGGCTAAAAAGCGGGGAATTGAACTTCGAGGTCGCGCTAGACAGTTTGATGTGTCTGATTTTGCTGAGTTTGATTTAATTTTGGCGATGGATCGAGAAAACTATGCGGATATTCTCGAGTTGGATCGCTTAGGAAAATATCAAGATAAGGTACGACTGATGTGTGATTTTGCTTCTGAGCATAGCGATTGGCGCGGTAGCGCCAGCGCCGCAAGCGGCGATCGCGATGTTCCCGATCCCTATTATGGCGGTTCTCAAGGTTTCGATCGCGTAATTGATTTACTTTTGGATGCTTGTCAAGGTCTTTTGGATTATGTCGTTCAAGAGCAAATTGAGAGCAAATAAGCGGCAGAGGTTTGGAGACTAAGCTCGTACTGAGGGAGATTAGGAAAAAAAATGGGAAATGTAGTCGGAATTGACCTCGGAACCACAAATTCGGTGGCGGCGTTTAAGTTTGCTGAAGTTGAGGTGGTGACTGCTGATGATAATACGCCGCCGGAGCGGAAGTTAACTCGTTCGGTGGTGGGAGCTACTAGCCTTGGTCTTGGGGGAGATGATTGTGGTCAACAAGTAGTTGGTCAAGAAGCTTATAACCAGCTAAAACACGATCCGGAAAATGCGATCGTTTCGATTAAACGTTTGATGGGGAGGGGTTTTAGCGATCCGGTGGTGCAAGAACACCATTCTCGTTATTTGTACAAGGTGACGAAATCGACTCAGGGAACAGACAATAGTATTTCGGTGTGGCTGGGAGGTAAGGAGTATCAACCGGAAGATATTTCGGCGGCAATTATTAAGAAGGTTGTGGAAAATGCCCAAAATTTCCAAATCCAAAGAGGGCAAAAAAGTACGATTACTCAAGCGGTAATTACGATTCCGGCTTATTTTAACGATAAACAAAGACACGCTACCCAAACCGCCGCAACGAGGGCAGGATTGGCGCTACCAGAACTTTTACCCGAACCCACTGCGGCGGCGATTTCTTATGGGTTTAAGCCGGATGCTGATGATGTGAAAACGATTCTGGTGTTTGATTTTGGTGGGGGCACTTTTGATTCTTCGATTATTACTACCAGTGGAAATCAATTTATTGAGTCGGGTAAGGCTGGAGATTTGTGGTTGGGTGGCGATGACTTGGATAATCGCATTATCGATTTTGTTAAAGAGCAGGTGGCGATTGAGGAAGGGTTAGAGAATATCGATCGCGCGATCGCGAAAATGCCTTATTATCAACGGGTTCGTTTTGAGGGGGATTTGAAGTTGGCTGTGGAACAAGCCAAAATTCAACTCAGTAGTGCTCCTGTGGCTCATATTTTGCCTTCTACGCCGTTGTTAGATGAGTTTGGGGCGACGGTTTATGTGGATGTGGAGTTGAGACGAGAAGAGTTTGAGCAGATGATTTCGCCTTTGCTGGATCGCGCGATCGCTATTTGTCAGGATGCGATTAAGTATTCGGAATATCCAGAGGAAATGGTGGATGTTTTCTTGTTGGTGGGGGGTTCGTCCCAAATTCCTCTGGTACAACGGAAAATGCGCGAAACTTTTGGCGCTCATAAGGTGGTTGTTCATCCGCGTCCCCTGTATGCTGTGGCTGAAGGGGCGGCAATTGTGGCGGCGGGATTGACGGAAAAAGTGGAAACGGTTTCTCGCGATTATTGTATTGAGTTAGTAGATGAACCAAGATACAAATTAATTGAACGGGGAGCGATTCTTCCGGTTAAACAATTGCGTACTTTTAGAACTGAAGCGAATGGACAAAGGCTAATTCATTTTAAATTTTTTAGTCCCGATCGCGTGAAAGAAGTTCTCGATCTTGTTGCTCATGATGAGCTAATTGGCGAAATGTGGCTGCCTTTGGACCGATATTATCCTCAAGGAACAGAGGTGTTGGTTACTCTGGAATTAGATGAAAAAATGGGCTATCTCCAAGCGACGGCGACTTTGAAAAATGACCCTTCAATTCGAGTTAGTTGTTTGTTTTCTAGAGGGGGTTTGGATGAGAAAATTTGTAAGCAAGTTGAAGAAATTATTCAAAATTTAAATCAAGCTGGTAACTTGACTGATAAAGGGGTTGCCGAAGCTAACAGACTGGCGAGTGAAGTAATTGTCGCAGCTAATCAAATTCTCGGTCTTGATGGTAAAGTACAGCCAGAGCAACTTAAGCTTGCTGAAGAGAAGCTAAGAAAATTACAAGCTTTTGCTTCTGAAGATTACGATTTAGCCGAGTTTTTTGCCAGCGAATTTGAATTTATTAACTCTCGCTGTGACTTTTTGCTTCCTCACGCACAAAAGACGAGGTTGCAAAATTCAGCACAACAATTGCGTGACGCGATCGCTACTGATAATCTCGTGGCAATGCAAAAACTGTCCGCAAATGCCAAAACTGAGACCGATAATCTTCCCGAACAAGTCAGAACTATTTTATTCTGTAAAGATGCGATCGCGCGCGTGCAAATTACCGATCCTAATCAAGCTAGAGTTATGGCTGGTAAGCTAGAAGAAATTTTAGCTTACTTGGAACAAGATAATAGTTATGAATCTGAAAAACTCTTACGCGAGCTACTACCTACTCTCCGCCCTTATTTGGCTCAGGAGTTGCCTACTGTTAATATTTCTACAGGGTTGACTCGCTGAGGACATCAAAAATGAACGACGAAAAACTAATTTGTCCAGTCTGCGATCGCCCGAATATTGAAGGCGATATTTGTCCTAATTGTGAAACTAATTTATCGTTAGTCCGAATGTTAATGGAATTGCCCGCTCAAGAGGAAAATTTGAACTCTCCTAAAAGCAGTTTTTGGCGTTTTTATACAAAAAAAATAACTAGTTTTAATTGGCTAGCAGTTGGTTTGGCTATTCTCTTAATAATTATCGGGATTAGTTTAGGATTTACTGCTAATTTTTTTTTCTCTCGACAAATGCCACTTTTACCCCAAACGCCTTCAGTTTCTCCTCGAATGTTAGTTTGGTTGTCTGCGAGTAATCAAACTGAAATTATGCCGGCAGGAAAGCAAACTTTTCTGGCAAAAAGTGCGTAACTGGGAGGATAAAAAGTAATGAAAGTTATTGTTGATGGGTGGCATAAATTGAATAAAATTGTTCGGAATAACAGCTTATTTTTGTTATTTTGTCAAGGGGCTGAATCAAAAAAAATGTCCTTGGAAATGGCAGAATTAGCAAGAAATAAACAGTTGCGCGAAGCGGTGCGAGTTGGTTCAGAAATTATTAGTTTGGTGTCTCCACCCAATTCTTTTTTCCGGCGACAATTTTATCTTTGGACGATGGGAACGTCGCTTCAATCTCTGAGTAAACAGTTAGCTGAATGGCAGCAAAAAATTGAAGAAATCGATCGTTTGGCGGCTTATGCTGATTCTCTGGAAAAACAAGCTAGTAATAATCCTTTAGCTATTCAACTATTAACAAGTGCGTTGAAATTTTATCAACATTGTGCTTATCAAATTAATGATTCTCTTTATTTAGAAGCTATTGCTCGTTTGCAAGAAGAAATTTATCGCCGACAGCAATTTCAATTGTTAATTACTCAAGGAAAAGAAGAGGCAAAACAAGGCTTTTTCAAACAAGCTTTAAGCAATTTTTTACAGGCAAAAACTTTATTTGCAACGAAAAAATTGGATTTAGCGATCGCGACTTGCTCCGCGAAAATTCAGCCAGAGGAAAATTTTGAGGCGGTACTCACCACAGCGCGTAAAATAGCAATGGCAGGTAAATTCGCTCAGGCGATCGCCTTACTCGAACCTGCTTTGGCGAAATTTCCTCGCACTGATGGCAAAATTCTCTATGCACAACTTAGGAAAACTGTCAAGGCGAAAAAGTATTTTCGTGCGGCAATATTAGCCGAAAAAGCAGGTAATTTAGAACGAGCCGAAGCCAATTATCAAGAAGCAATCAATATTTTACCAGAATATCAAGAAGCTTATCTGCGTCTTGCGATCGTGGCAGTTAAAATGAACAATTGGGAGCAGGTAATTGACTATTTACAAGGTATTAATGGCGAAAGAGCAGCTTATATTCGTGGCTTTGCTTTTGTGCAATTAAATAATTTACAACAAGCCGATTTAGAATGGCAAACTATCGATCGTAGTCAGGTAAAACAAGAGCGCAAAGCTCTAAAAATATTAGCCAGACGAAAACGCTTGCAAGCAATGAAAGAAATTCAAGAATTTGTCCAGGAAAGAAAATTAGAGCAAGCCAAATCAGCCAGTCTTTCATTTATGCAGCAATTCGGAACTTGTGCGATCGTACAAAGAAATTTAGACGAACATATTCGCCCTGCTTTTGAAACAGATTTATGGCAGAATTTAGCTTGGCAAGAATTAGTTGAATTAGCAGAAAATAACTGGTTAAAGCAACAAGATATTATTTCTCTGCATAACTTAATGATTGCCGCTTATTATTACTCGCAAATTAATCCTAAATATTTAGCAAAATTAATTCCAATTTGGTGTTCTAATTTAGCTAATCTTTATATTAATCCTCTTCTCGATGATATCCCGTGGCTAGGAGCGGCAAAAGTAGATCGAGATAGTTTATACTCGAACTTATTGCAACTACTAGAAACAGCGATTGATGAAGTTAAAGATCGAGACTTAGAAACATATTATCAATTACGCGATCGCTACCGCTTAGAATTAGCTTCCTTAGAAATTATGGGAAAACCGCCTCAATTTGGACTGAAATTAGACGAACTTTTTTTAACTCCCAGTTTTTATCAAAATTATCGAGAAAAACTCAAAAATATCAGCTTCATTCCCGCTAGGGAGATCCAAATCCAACAAGCATTACACTCCTCTTGGGGATTAGCAGTTGCTGCTTGTTTAGCAGGAGATACTCTTCGCGCTATCCAAATTAAACCAGTTAATAACGATCGAGCAGAAATTGATTTATTTCAGGAAAATTTAACTTCTGTGCTAACCCAAACCAACAATTTTTCTGAACTTGACATACACAGCACCAATTTATTTGCAGAATCATTAGTTGCTTATTACGAAGGATGTTATCACCTCAGTAACCAACATTGGCGTTTAGCAGTAACTCCTTTACAACAAGCAGAGGTAGAAATTAAAGCTTCTCCTCAATGGTATGCAGAAATAGAAAAACTTTGCCAAAATCAGCGTCAAATCATCTCGCATTTTTACGAACATTTAGACTTTGCTCAGTTTTGGTGTAACTTAACCGGAAGCGAAACTGCGAGAAGTTATTTAGCTCAACTAAGAGTAGAACAAATTAAGCAAAAATTAACTAATCAAATTATTACACCTACTCAAGCTCTCAATGAATTAGCAGGATTAGCAAAATTAGTTCCCGATCATCCTACCATTACCGACGCGATCGCCAAAGTGGAATTTGCGCGAGAAGCCGAACAATTACATCAACTCATGAAAGTAAATAAATTCGAAGAAGCTGTTAAATTAGCTGCGAGATCTCATTATGAACAAATTCCCTATATTGTCGCCGAAATTTGCATTTCAATTTTAGTTAATGGTTCGCAAAACAATCATTTATCAGAAGAAGCAGTTCAGCAACTAGCAAATTGGGCTTACCAACTTTGTCCTCACGAACCAGCTTTTCAACAAGTTTATCGTCAATTTGGACTTTATTGTTAAAGATGAAGCAAAATCGATCGGTACAAAATCCCTATGAAATTTTAGGTGTAACACCAGCAGCATCAAAAGCAGAAATTGCCAAAGCTTTTATGATGGCGATGAAACTGCGTGAATATTCTCCAGATGCGATCGCCAAAGCCAGAAAAAGTTTAATGAATGCACGATCTCGCTTATTGGCTGATTATTTACGTCCGATTTTACCAGCGATCGTGCGTTTCAAGCGTAAAGATTTTTCCGAGTTGGAAAAACCTGCACCAACTCTCGAATTTTTACCCGAATTTGACGGTTTAGATGCAACTCTCGCACAAATGCAAAAAGTATCTGATGCCGATCGAAACTTGGGTATAACTTTATTTTCGGCTGATCCAATCAAAAGATTACCACCAAGCCGTTAAGCACGTAGCAGCATATACCAATCCCCAATCCCCAATCCCCAATCCCCAATCCCCAATCCCCAATGAAAAACGAACAAATTTTTTACTTAAGTAGTTCTCAACGAGACGAAATATTGCAAGAGTTAGGGAATCTGCTCAAAGACAAAGTTTCCCTACAACAAACCTTACAACAAGAACAGGAACAAACAACAGCAGCGAATGAAGAACTTTTTCTGGAATTACTCGATCTATTTGATACTTTGGAATTTTTACTTGATTACTTAACAGAGAATCCCGAACCTAATGCTCAGTTTCTCAAACGCTTACCAAAAACTATCGAAGTTGTTAAGAAAAAATTGTTACTTATTCTCGAACGTCGAGAAGTAAGAGCGATAGATTTTCAAGAAAATAAACCAGATTTCACTCTTTGTCGAGTAGTAGATTGCGAAATTAATAATGAGATCGAAGAAGATATGATTACGAAAATTGTGCGCAAAGGATTTAGTCTTGGTGATAAGATTTTACGTCCTGTAGAAGTGATTACCTCCAAAAAAGAGGATTGACATTTTGGCAAATATTTAAGCTAATAAATGTCAATCTACTAAGTTATGTTCGAGGGCAAAGCGTACTAACTCTGCCCGATTATTGGTGTCTGTTTTTCTTAGTAAACTGCTGACATATTTCTCGATGGTACGAGGACTAAGATGTAATTCTCCTCCAATTTCTATGTTAGAAAGACCGTTAGTAAGTAAGTTGAGAACTTCTTGCTCTCGATTAGTAAGATCGAGAGAATGGAGAGGAATTGTCGTTGGAGATGAAGTTTTTGGTTGTGCCGAAGGATCTTTTTTCCTGTCAGTGTTAATCTTAGAGAAGCGTAACTCAGATTGAATCACCTGCGATCGCTCTAACAGAGAGCGAATGACTGCGCCCAATTCCTTCATTTCAAAGGGTTTGGGTAAATATAAGTCGCAGCCTACTTGATAACCGCGAATTCTTTCTTCGGTACTTCCTCTTTCAGTCAAGAAAATGACAGGTAACAGCCGGAATTCTGGGCGCTGGCGAACTTGCCGCACCAATTCATAGCCATCCAGACGCGGCATATTAATGTCGGCAACGAGTAAATGAGGATGATAAGTTTCTAGCAAAGCTAGGGCTTCTTCTCCATCCTCAGCAGCAATCGCCGAGTAGCCAGACATTTCGAGATAATCGCTGATGGCTAAACGAATTCCTGCGTCATCATCGGCAACCAGGATTAATAAGGGCATATATAGTTATTTGGTCTGCATTAGACAGCTACTCTTACACTATGTTAAGCCCAGGTTGTCAATTAAGACTTTTTTTGTGATGAAGCTGTCTCCTAACCACGATAACTGGTTGGATAATCAAGCGGGTTGAGGTATTGTTGCGTTTTCCTCAGTAGCAAAGATTTTCTCCGCTAGTGCTAAGTCGTAAGGAAAAGGTGGCGTAATTGGCTGATAGTCTTTAGCGTAAGGCGTTCCGTGGCGTAAGACGGCGTTGACGAGGAAACAATTTTCTGGGTTGAGATTAATGGCGCTGTGAGGTACTCCGGGAGGTATTTTGACTACTTGAGGTCGGTTCTCGCTTAAGTAAATATACTCGTACTGACGATTTTGCAAGATTACTAAAATAAAGCTGCCCCGAACTACTAATAATTGATCTGTTTGATACCGATGGACGAATAGATCGTCAATTGTGTTGCCCGGAATTTGTACTAGCATTGTTTCATGACTTGATTGGGGAGTATAAAATTGTGTCATCCCCCCTTGGATAGATTCTAATGGGGTAATTGCGATTTTTTTGCTCAGTCCCATAGCCGAAATCCTAGCGATCTTTACCATCTCGATTTTAGAAGCTGAATTATAAAAAAATGTTACGAAAATAACACGAACGAGCAATGTTGTGTATTTGAAAGGTTTTCATTCTAGAGAAGTTAGGTGCAACGTCTCTAGAATGGATAAAGGCTAATCAGCTTTAGAGATTTTGAGACTGCTGGGTTGAGCTAAATTGCCGGAAATAACGATGCCTCGGTCATTAGCGCTAAGATGGCGGACAATTTTGTAAATTGCTTCAATTTCTGCTGTCGCGTCGGCTTTTGCGGCTAATTCCGACAAAGATAAAGGCGTAGTTTGTTTTTCCAATACTTTGACAATTTGATTTTGCAGTGCTAAGACAGATGCGGCAGCTTTTTTACCTGCTTCGACACCGGGTTGATGGTAAGCGTTGATATTCACGAGGAAGCCATACAAACCAACGGCGCGATCGTATAAAGCAATTAAAGCGCCGACGGTACGAGGATTAACTTCGGGAATAGTTACGGTGAGGGAATCTCTGCCATTTTCGTATAAAGCTTGGCGGGTTCCTTGTAACAATCCGGAGAGGTAATCTCCAGAAGTTACACCAGCTTCGACTTCGGGAGATTTTGCGGTACGGTCTTGTAAAACTTCGATAAAGGTAACAAAGAAGTTATTCACACCTTCTCGTAGTTGTTGAACGTAAGCGTGTTGGTCGGTTGAGCCTTTGTTACCATAGACAGCAATACCTTGATGAACTATATTTCCATCGAGGTCTTTTTCTTTACCCAAAGACTCCATTACCAATTGCTGAAGATAGCGACTAAACAATAGCAAACTATCTTTGTAAGGCAAAACTACCATATCTTTTTCGCCTTTGCCATTAGTAGCAAAATACCAGGAAAGAGCTAACAGTGCTGCCGGATTATCTTTGAGGGTGCGATCGCGTGTAAGCTCATCCATGATTTTCGCACCTGTCAGCATTTCTTGAATATCAATTCCTTGTAATGCTGCCGGAACTAAACCCACGGCTGACATTTCCGAGGTACGTCCTCCTACCCAATCATACATGGGAAAACTGGCTAACCAACCCTCTGCTTGAGCAATTCGATCTAATTTGCTGTCTTTCCCGGTAATTGCCACTGCATGGGCGGCAAAATCGAGATTTTCCGCCTCATAGACTGCTTTTGCTTCGATCATCCCATTGCGAGTTTCGGGAGTTCCCCCAGATTTGGAGATTACTAAAACGAGAGTCGTATTCAGACGAGAACCAATTTCGGCAATTGTGCGATCGATCCCGCTAGGGTCGGTATTATCGATAAAATGAATCGCCAAAGGTGCATCAATTGGGGCTAAAGCTTCTGCGACAAATTCCGGACCCAAAGCCGAACCGCCAATCCCAATCGAGAGAATATCCGTAAATTTGGCTTCTCCAGGCGGTTTAATCTCGCCACTGTGGACTTTGTTTGTAAAAGCTTCAATTGCTTCGAGAGTATTGTCGATATCTTCTTTTAACTCTGGAGTTGGGGCTAAATCCGAGTTACGCAGCCAATAATGACCAACCATGCGATTTTCATCTGGATTGGCGATCGCGCCCCTCTCCAAAGCATCCATCTCTTCAAACGCTTTGTCAAACATCGGCTTCATCTTCGCGACAAAACCTTCATCAAAGCGCATCCGGGATAAATCCAGATAAAACTCCAGTTGTTCGTTGTAATACAACCAATCCTGATAACGTTGCCAAAGTGCAGCAGAATCCATAAACTCAATTTCAACCGTAATATCTCACTCGTAAGTTTACGGTACGGTTACGATCTTCGGGCGATCGCTTATCTTTTCTCTAATTTTCTGCCACTCAATTTACCTTGACATAATCCCAAATTTATGCTAATAATTTAGCCAAAAGAAAACCCGCCGAAGCGGGCATCAACCTTCAAAAACTAACTTCTGCTAAAACACCTTAGCGACCTTCCTTTGCGTCTACTCGAAACGAGAACGGCTCCGCCGAATGCGCCTTGGCGAGATAAAATATCCCCTTAAGCGCGATCGATAAATTTCTTCGCATCATCCTTCAAATTTTCTTGCTCGTGCATCGCCTTCGCTTGCATTTGTTTCACCTTACCTTCGACTTTTTGTCTTTCATTTCCCGAAAGTTCTCCTACTACCTCTTGTACCTTACCTTCGAGATTTTTTGCAGTAGCTTTAATTCTGTCTTCAGCAGCCATTTTTAACTCCTTAAATTCCTAAATGGTGGACAAATAAATCAATTAAATTCGGCGACTTCTAGCAAGCTTTTCCCAAATGAAAATAGCAATAATTGCTCCGATAATTGCCAAAATCACACCAGGAATAGTTAAACTCGCCGACGTTATTGCTAACGTTCCCGTATTCAAAAGAGTTGCAAGGGAACCACCAATAACCGCCCCAACAATCCCTAACACAATTGTGCTGAGAATCCCGCCACCTTGATGACCAGGATAAATAGCTTTAGCGAGCGCTCCAGCAATTAAACCTAAAACAATCCATGCTATAATACTCATGGTTGAGAAACGTTTTTTTAACGTTGTGAAATCGATAATTAAAAAGTAACAGTTCCGGTTTTAAAATTCACTCTCTCCTCGGAAGTAACTTGAGTGAATCAAAAGAAATAAGCCGCAAGATATAGTTGCCCCTCTGATAACAGTATTAATGT